>CABVBB010000065.1 GCA_902496505.1 uncultured Peptococcaceae bacterium | reverse complement strand
TCACCCTTCATTTCAACAAAGCAGCACAACTTACTAAGTAGGGCGGTCACAAAATCCCCCTGGTCGATTTTACTCCGTGGCAGCTGGTATTTTGGGGGGATGTGCGATATAATGATACTGTAGATAGACATTGCAGTGAGAAAGGAAGGGTGATCGTGATGATCAGCGCGAGAACAGAGGCGATCAAGCTGCTCAACGCTATTCCTGATGATAAAATGTTGTATGTGGTCAATATCCTGCGTAATATCAATGATTTGACGCGCCAGGAAATAGAGCCTGATAATTGGGATCTAGCCCTGCTCAAGCAGGCTGAAAACGACCACGAGGAAGCGGTTCCTTTAGAGCGTGCAATAGAAGAATTGGGGTTTGATATCAATGAATTTCGAGATTAAAATCAAGAAAGCAGCCCTTAAATTCATTGCAAAGCAGGACAAAGAACAGCAGAAAAGATTATTGCAAGCGATATCTCGTTTGCCGAATGGGGATATCAAGAAGCTGAAAGGTCAAGAAGCCTATAGGCTGCGTGTTGGCGATTATCGCATCATCTATACCATCGAATATGATATTTTGGTGATCACCATTATTGCAGTGGGAAATAGAGGGCAGATATATGACTAATAGCACTTGCCCAGGGGAGTCTGTGCTGAGTGCACACAGCCCAATAATGATCAAATGATTTTCTTGACATTTTCTTGACCATTGGCCCTTTGGGCTGTGGTATAGTATGACCATAGCAATGGTTAAGCGGTAAATCGGGAGAGTACCTCCCCAGGTACTGTCTGATTGGCCATCACATACCGATTAAACCGTTTTCTTCACTTTCCCCTCTTTTGGACTGCCGCAAGGCAGTCTTTTTTTTGTTGTCAAAAATAAGGCGGCCTGAGCAGAAATCTGTTATACTAGGCGCAAATAACAGAGGAAAAGGGTGAACGGAGATGGACAGCGATCTACAGGTGGGGCGTATTTATCTCAGCTTGAATGCGATCATGGAAAATAGTGTCATAGAGGGGTTGGAGCACTGCGTTGTGCGCAGGACGTTTCGAGCGGGGGAGGTGCTGCTTTTGTGCGGCGATACGCTGGAACATTTGTATTATTTAGCCAAGGGACGGGTGCGGACGGAAAACAATCATGTCACTGGCGGGGATCGGACGTTTTCGTACGTCAATGCGGGTTATTTTATCTGCGAAGCGGTCTTTTTTGCACACAGCAGCAGCGTGGGATCAGTGATGGCGGAAACGGATTGTGAGGTATGGAGTTTCAGCGAAAGGTATGTCTATGACCGGCTGTTCAAGGAGCACCCAGAGATCGCGCTGCACATCATCCAGTCGCTGAGCATGAAAATGATAGGCATTTATCAGCATGTCAATGGGTTGACTGTGCATCAGCCGCCCAAAGCACTGGCGCAGCTTCTGCTGCCTTGGATCGATGAGCAAGGGGTGCGTCAAAGTGATGGGCATATCCTGCTCAAGGCGCATATAACCCACCAGCAGCTGGCAGATCTTTTGGGGCTGCACCGGGTGACGGTGACCAAGCTGCTGAGTGCATGGCGGGCTCAAGGTATATTGGTCAAGGACACCAAGGCGTGGCATATTTATGACCGACAGTATTTGGAGGATCTGCTGGAAGAATAAGTTCTATAAAAATGTTTTAGAAAATGTAGTGCGACTACAATTTCTGGCTGCTCAGCGTGCTATAGTGAGCCTAGATCAAATGGCCATTTGATGTCGCTTGCTTGATGGTGAGACAACACCTTGAGCACCGCTTCTGGAAGTTTGCTGAGGAGGGAAATCGTGATGTCGCAAGAATTATCGCCGCAAGTTGGATCGCATCAACTGGATAAGAAACAGCTTGTTTTTTGGCTGATCACGGTCGCTGTACCGATCGCGGTCCTGCTGATACCAGAAAGCCAAACGTATACGCACGCTATCAAAGTATTTTTTGCTATTACCATCGGGATGATCTTGATCGTAGCTTTTGAGACCCTGCCTATTTTGATCCCTTCTTTACTGCTGCCGGTCTGCTATGGACTGGCAGGGCTGGCGCCGATGGGGGCGATTTTTGGCCCGTGGTCCAGTTCGATGCCTTGGCTTTTTATCGCGGGCATGATCATAGCCAATGTTTTTGACCACAGCGGCTTGATGAAACGCTTGACTTACCGCTGTATCCTGCTGGTGGGCGGCAGTTATAAGGGGATGCTTTACGGCATCGCTGTCACTGGTATCATCATGGGTATCTGTATTCCGAATATCGGCGGCCGGGGAGCGCTGTATGCGGCTTTGGCCTTTGGTCTGTGCAAGGCGCTCAGCCTCAAGCCGCAGGGCAAGGCGGCTGGCTCGGTGATGCTGGCGGCGGCTGTAGCAGCGACTATGCCGGCGTATATGTTTTTGACCGACTTAGGCATCGTGGGCTTGAATGCAGCGGCCAATTTTGCGCAGGTGTCCATGCTGTCCTGGCTGAAATGGTTCCTCTATGTGGGACCGCCGCTTTTGGCCTGGCTGTTTTTCAGCATCTGGCTGATCACCAAATTGTTCAAGCCGGAAGAGATGCTGGAAAGCAAGGCCTTTTTTGAAAAAGAACTGGCTGCTTTGGGCAAATGGCAGCCCAAGGAGATCAAAATGGCTATCCTGATGCTGGTGGTCTTGGTCTTGCTGCTGACCACGGGCTGGCACAAGCTGGACGTGGGCTGGATATTCCTTTTCGCGGCCTGCATCTGCTTTTTGCCGGGTATCCGGCTGGCTGGGGAAGAGGATCTCAAGATCAATTACGGCATGGTCATTTTTGTCGTAGCCACCATGTCTATCGGCGTGGTGTCCAATGTTGTGGGCGCGGGCAATTATCTGGCAGAGATATTTTATCCCTTGGTGGAAAAGACCGGCTCGATCGTCTTTATCGGCGCTATCTGGGCCGTGGCTTTCTTGGTCAATTTCCTCTTGACGCCGTTAGCCGGCATCTCTACTTTGGTCGGTCCGCTGGCGCATATCGGTGAATTGATGGGCATCGATCCTTATGTGGTTATTTTTACCTTTATGCAGGGCATGGATCAAGTGCTGCTGCCTTATGAAAATGTGATGATGCTGCTCTTTATGAGCTTTGGCATGCTGTCTATGCGCGATTTTGTCAAGTATTTCGGCATTCGTGCTGTGATCAATCTGCTGTTTGTGCTGTTGATATTGGTGCCGTATTGGCATCTTTTAGGCATTTTTGCTTTGTAAAAGGAGGAGACGATCATGAGTTATCCAAGTATTTATCCTACAGGAACGACGATCTATGACCCGGATAAATGTTTCAATGGCTACACGCTCTATCAGGCCAAGGAGCACGGCGCCCTGCTCATCGATATGAACGGCGGCGAGGTCAATCTTTGGCAGGGACTGGACGGCAGTCCGCAGCGGCTTCTGCCGGGCGGCCAGGTCATGGGTCATTTAGGCCAGCGGCCCAGCCTGTTTGCCTCGATGGAATGGATGGATCTGGTGCAGGTGGATTGGGACGGCAATATCGTTTGGAAGTTCGACCATTTTGAATACATCGAGGACCCTGGTGAGGAACCGTGCTGGCAGGCTCGCATCCATGGGGATTACCAGCGGGAGGGCTGCCCGGTCGGCTACTATGTGCCGGGCCAGACTCCTCTGGTGGAGGGCGGCAAGACGCTCATCCTCGGGCACAAAAACGTGCGCAACAAAAAGATCAGCGACAAAATGCTGATCGACGATCATATCTACGAAGTGGATTGGGCCGGCAATATCCTCTGGGAGTGGTCCTGCAATGAACATTTTGACGAGCTGGGCTTCTCTGAGGCGGCCAAAAATGCCCTTTACCGCGACCCTAATGTGCGTTTTTCCGGCGTAGGCGGTGCCGGTGACTGGATGCACTTCAACAACATGGCCGTGCTGGGGCCGAATAAATGGTATGATGCGGGAGATCAGCGCTTCCATCCGGACAATATCATTTTCGACGGCCGCGAGAGCAGCATGAGCGGCATCATCGACCGTGCCACCGGCAAGATCGTGTGGCGCTTGGGGCCGGAATATGATATCTACAGCGAGCTGGGCGCGATCATTGGTCAGCATCATGTGCACATGATCCCCCGCGGGCTGCCCGGTGAAGGCAACATTTTGATCTTTGACAACGGCGGCTGGGCGGGCTATGGCAATACCAGCGTCAATTCGCCCCGCGGCAGCCACATTTACAGACGGGATTACACCCGCGTCTTGGAGATCGACCCGACCACGATGAAGATCGTTTGGCAGTGCACGCCGTCGGAGATGGGCCTTTTGGTGCCGCAGACCGCGTTCAAATTCTACAGTCCTTTCGTGAGCTCTGTCCAGCGCCTGCCTAACGGCAATACGCTGATCACCTTTGGTGCAGCAGGCCGCATGATCGAAGTGACCAGAGATCATCAGATCGTCTGGGAATATATCAGTCCTTACTTTGGCAAGGGCGCGCTGCCGTTCAACATGGTCTACCGTGCTTACCGCTATCCCTATGATTATGTTCCTCAGATCGAGCGTCCTCAGGAAACGCCTGTGGCCAAGCTTGACATCAGCACCTTCCGTGTGCCCGGCGCCAAGGCTCCCGGCGCTCAGAAGACGACCATCGTAGAGGGCGTGCGTCCCTACGAAGCCGCCGATAATTTCTGCATGGCGACCGAAGCGGAGAATAAAAAACTGGGCCGCTGAAAACGATCACGCCTGTATTTTTCAAACCTTTGCGGCCAAGTGAGCTCTTGGCCGCATATACTATTGAGGGATATAATAAATCCTCCTCGGAGAGGGGGAGCAGCGATGATCGCAGCGGTCATACCGGCTAAAAATGAAAGCGATACGATCGGAGCGGTATTGGAGCAGCTGAAATGTCTGCCCATCGACCGCATCATTCCTGTGCTGAACGGCTGTACGGACGAGACGCTGGAAGTACTGGCCCGTCATCCGCTGCGGCACAGATTGGATATATTGCAGTATGAGGAGCCTTTGGGCATCGATGTGCCCCGGGCAGTGGGCGCGCTTTACGCCCGCAGTCTGGGAGCGCGGGCGGTGCTCTTTATCGATGGTGACATGACCGGGCGGCTGTCCGGCTGCTGCGCCAGGCTTTTGGCGCAGGTGGGAGCGGGCTATGATCTGACGCTGACCAACTGCTATCCCTACATGGGCTACCGTTCCCATGTGGCGAAGCAGGTGCTGGATCAGCGCGAACGGCTGAACCGCGTGCTGGGCGTCTTTACCCAGCTGGGGCTGGCGACGCCGTCTCACGGGCCGCACTGCGTTTCCCGAAGGCTTTTGGAAACGGTGGAGGCGCAGAGTCTGGCCGTACCGCCGCTGGAACTGGCGCAGGCTGTCGAAAAAGGTCTGCGCATCAAAGTGGCGGCGACGCTTGCAGCTGATCAGTGGTCCTCCGCTCAGCGCGGCGGCCGGCACAACAGCTTGATCGCCGAGACCATCATCGGCGACTGTCTGCAGGCAGAAGAGTATTTCCGCGGCCAGCCGATGACCCGCAGTGACGGTCATCATTGCTATCTGGGCTATCATAGGCAGAGGAATTTGGCCGCCATCACCGATAGGTCATGAGAGATCGAGGCAGGAAGTCTGTGCAGGCGGCTTTCTGCCTTTTTTGGTGCGTCCGTCTGCTGCGCCGAGCATATGATGATAAAATAGATCAAGACCCCGCTGATCGCAGGCAGCAAAGCCAGCAGTCAGCGGGGTCTTTTCTTGGGGAAGATCGCCGCTTGCAAAAAGCGGCTTATTTATGAAAAAAGAGGGGGAAGCGTTTTTAGAAGCCAAACAAATGCTGGCCGATCTGGGTGACCACGGCACGGCTCCAGATCCAGGGACTGGTGGCTGTTTTGGGGTTCCAGTAGTACAGCGCGCCATAGGTAGGGTCGATGCCTTCCAGCGCAGTGCGTACGGCTTCATAAGCCGCCGCATTAGGCGTCAGGTCGAATTGACCGTCAGAGACGCAGGTAAAAGCCCAAGGCTCAAAGATGACGTCACGGATGGTATTGGGAAACTCTGGACTCTGGACGCGGTTCAAAATGACCGCAGCCACGGCGATCTGTCCGGCGCGGTCCTCGCCGCGGGCTTCACCGTAAACAGCTTTGGCCATGAGGGTGATCTCTTCAGCAGTGGCCTGGATGCGTCCGCCGCTGCGGCTGGGCTTTTTGGTCACCTCAGCCAGCGGGATCCAAAGTTTCTGTCCGACCAGGATCGTGTCACTGGTCAAGTTGTTGGCATTCTTAATGTCAGCTACTCTCAGCTGGTACCGATTGGCCAGCTGGCTCAAAGTTTCACCGGCGGCAACGGTGTGATAGGCACCGCCGTCGGGAATGTACAGATATCCACCAGCAAAGATGGTGTCATCTGTCAAATTGTTGGCTTTTTTGAGCGCCTCTACTGTAATCTTATGCTCACTGGCGATGGTGGACAGGGTATCTCCGGCATTGATTTGATAATTGCTGGCCTGAGCCTGAGCAGCGCCCATAAGATTGCAGCATACTAGCGTCGCAGCGACTACCGTCAAGGTTTTTTTCTTCATGATAAGCCTCCTTGCTTTTCGTCGTGGCGTCAAAGGGCGGCCGCCCCTTGACTTGCTTGCTAGTATACAGGAAACAAACTGGAAAAGCACTAGGAAGTGTCTGGAAGAAAAGCGGGAGTCTATGCGCTTTGCCTCTGGTGCAAAGGGGGCAAGGTGTACTATAATGGGGGTAGGAACGCTGCAATTCGAGCAAGGAGGAAGGGAAAAATGAGGCGGATACAAGTGTGTATGGGCAGTGCCTGCCATTTGAAGGGGGCCCCGCTGGTGGCGCAGGCTCTGCAAAATGAGCTGCTCAAACGGGGC
This sequence comes from uncultured Peptococcaceae bacterium, assembly GCA_902496505.1. Classification (GTDB taxonomy): domain Bacteria; phylum Bacillota; class Peptococcia; order Peptococcales; family Peptococcaceae; genus CABVBB01. Next base: position 1,635 of record CABVBB010000065.1, on the reverse strand, counting down.
TTGGATGAGGAAGTGGATTTTGAACTGACCGGCGCGTTTTGCCAGAGTCAGTGTTTGGAAGGGGTCGTGGTCAAGATCGACGGCGAGGCCTACACCAAGGTGCGGCCGTCAGACGCTGCCCGAATCTTAGATGAAGCCGGGATCAAGGGGGAGTAGTCATGTTTCCAATTATCAGCAAAATCAGCAATTGTACCGATTGTTACCGCTGCCTGCGCAGCTGCAATGTCAAAGCCATCAGCTTCCGCGCCAAGCAGGCCAAGATCATGACCGACAAATGCGTGCTCTGCGGCCGCTGTTTATCAGAATGCCCGCAGCATACCAAGACGGTATACAGCCAGGAACAGGCGGTGCGCGATTGGCTGGCCGCCGGTGAAACGGTGGCGCTGTCGCTCTCGCCCAGCTTCATCAGCCATTTTGGCTGCGATGCGGCGCCGGAGGTCTATGCCCGTGCGCGGGCGCTGGGCTTTGCGGTGGTCGAGGAAATGGCCGTGACCGGCGCAGAATATTTGGCTCAGTGCCAAGAGGCGCTAGCCAAGGGCAGCGGCCGATTTTATATTTCCAGCCATTGTCCAGTCATCATCAATCTGGTGGAGAAACATTTTCCCCACCTTCTGCCCCACTTGCTGCCTGTAGAAACGCCAGCGGTGATCCATGCCCGCAGCCTGCGGGCGCGCTATGGCGAAGGGATCCGCGTGGTCGTGGCCACGGCCTGTCTGAGCGAGATGGAATTATCGCCGGAAGATGAGCTCAGCGCCGCCCTCAGCTGGCAGCAGCTGGAGACGCTGCTCAAAGAGGCTGATCCCGAAAAAACGGCTGCCATTGACGAGGACGAGCCAGACTATCAGCTCATTGGTCAAAGGCTCTCCTTATCCGGCGGCTTGCAGGGCTGGCTGGTGCAGGAAGGCGTATTGCAGGAGGAACAGGTGCAGGCCTTATCCGGGATGCGCGACTGTTTAGAAACGTTGGAAGGGCTGGACCGCGAATTGGTCAAGGGGCTGCGTTTCCTCGAGCTCATGGGCTGCCGCGACGGCTGCACCACCGGCTTGGGGCTGGACAAAAAAGGCAGCATCCTGGATAAACGGCTGCAGATGATCAAGCGGCAGAAGCGTTACCAAGTGCGGCCGATGCTGCCCGCGGGCCAGGTGCCTTATACGCCTAAAGTCTTCCCAGACCGCCAATATGTGCCCGCGGCGGTGGACAATACCGAAGTGGCGGAGGTGCTCTCCACCTTCAAGCAGTACAATCGGCAGACCGCGCTCAACTGCGGTGCCTGTGGCTTTGATTCCTGCTACGAAAAAGCAGTGGCCGTCGTGCGCGGCGAAGCGGAACAGGAGATGTGCATGACCTATATGCGCAAGCGCGCCGAATCCATGGCGCATACCATCGTCCGCAGCGTGCCCAGCGCCATCATCGTCTTTGACAAAGATTTCATCATCCAAGAGGCCAATCCTGCGGCCTACGAGATGTTCAAGCCCTACGGCCTCAAAGAAGGCAACGCGCTCTTCGAGAGCATCGATATCCGCTACATGGAGCGGGTGGTCGATACAGGCATCGGCATTAGGGACAAGATCGTGCATTATGAAGATATCGACCTCTGGACCCGGCAGATCATCGTGCGGATGTATGACACCAAAG
>CABVBB010000064.1 GCA_902496505.1 uncultured Peptococcaceae bacterium | reverse complement strand
TCGTCTTCATCAGCGGCCCCAGAGAACAGGCCATCACCGATATCATCGAATCTGTCGCCCTAGAAGAAGCCGGTCTGGCGCACATCCTGAATGCAGAAGGCGAAAAGCTCCAGCGGATCATCGCTATGCCCGACGTTTCCGCCGAAGAATTGCTCCAGGTCAATAAATCCGTGCGCTCCCTGACCAACGCCGTGACCATGCTGGAAACGATCCTGGCTGGCAAGCTGAGGCTGTTTGGCGAAAACCTCTGTAACGGCTCTGTCAGTGAGGAGTGATCAAGAGCGTTATCCGCATGACCAGCAAAAAAAAGCGCTTTGCCGCGTAAGAGGCAAGGCGCTTTTTGATGTAGGAAAAAAATCAATCGACAGCGTGGTCAGCTAATATTTGATAGACGGGTGCGCCTTCACACTGGGCAGGCATACGGACGCCCAGCAAAGCAGCGGCGGTGGGGGTGACGTCCATTTCGCGGATGGCTCGGTCGGTATAGAAGCCTGCTTTGATGCCGGAGCCGGCGGCAATGAAGATCGGCGATACGCAGGTGCCGGATTCACCGGTGAAGGTGGGCAAAGAGTCGCCATGACCGCGGTTGAAGCCTTCATTGAGCCAATATAAGATATCGCCGCAGGTCTCACCGCCCAAGCCTACCAAAGCGGCATCTTTGTTGCGCATGCAGAGATAAACGATCCTTCGTCCTGAAGCAGGGTCACGGTAGCGGTAGAGATCATCGATGATCTGTTCTTCAAGCGCATATTGATCAGCAGGATCGACGATACCTGTCGCATAACGGCCTTTGAGATTGAGATAGATGTGGTTGCCGCGAGCGGCTACAGCTCGGGTCTGTGTCCAATCGATCTCCTTTAAAGGCTGTCCATTGCTGTCTTTTTTGAGCACGGTATAGCCCAAGGTCTCCATGACGGGGACATTGATGCCAAAGGGATCGCCTAATACAGGCGGTTCCTCTTCATCGGAAGTTAAGAAGCCGTGGTCGGAGAAGAGGAAGATCGTCCAGCCTTCATCCAAGAGATGGAGAAAAGAGCCGATATAGGCATCAGTATCGCGATAGCACTGCTCAGAAAAACGTTCATACAGAGCAGGGTCAGTTTCCCTGCGCTGGCGTTTTTTGCGCCAATGCCAAAATTGATGGCCTAGAGCATCGACATTGTGCATATGCGAAAAAATGACCTCATAGTGTTCTTCGGCGATGCAATAGTTGATGGCTTTGGACTGCCATTCCATAAACTGCTTCCAGCCAGGCAGGATCAGTTTTTCTACCAGATCAGCGTATTGACCGCCGGTCTGTTGATGTTGGTGATATAGCCGGCATGAGCGACGATCTTATGATAAAGCTCTTGTGGATGGAAGTGTGAATCGTTTTCGATATCCATTTGACTGCTGAGATGCATACGGATGAAGGAGCCATCTTCTTTGAGATCTAATAGCGCATAAGAGCAGCAGCCGCTTTTTTCCTCATTGTCGATGGTATAAGTATCGACGACGCCGAATTTGATGTAATTCTTGGTATTCAAAACGACTAAGGGGACGGGATTTTTTTTGGAAGTATAGATCTGGACGGTATCATAAAGGCCGGCGGCGTTTTTCAGGATCAATCCATAACGGCGGACTAAGCCTTTGCTGGCTAACAGCACAAATTCTTTTGCCTCCGGCGGCAGTTCAAATTGCCAGCCTGTAGGCACAGTGATGGGGCTGTTGACCATATCGATCTGCATTTCCTCAAAAGAGCCTTCGCCATCACTGAAAGAAAATTCCAGATTTTTGAGATTACCGCCGCTGGTGGATTTTTCGGAAAGGCTCAATTCCGCATTATCTTCTTCAACGACATTGATCACGCAGCCTGCACCGTTATTGATGGCGATTTTGGATTTGAAGCGGACTTCGGTGATCTCTGTGGAGGCGGTCACCAAACGTTCAGCATCAATGGTCGAGACGCCCATATTGACACAGCCTGGGGTCGTGCCGTCGATCACGGAGAGGTTTGGACTATCGCTGGTAGGCGGCCAAGAACCAGCTGGCCAATGAAAGACCAAGGTCTTTTTGCCTGCTTCAGCGGTGACGTTCCAGAGGGGCTCGGCTTTGTTTAAGCTGGAATGGAAGGCATAGACCAGTTCTTCTAAGGAATCAGGACTTTGGCTCCAAAAACAGGTGATGCCGTGCACGTTTGGGCTGGCACCAGTAGCCAGCGTCATCCACATCGGCGGCGTGATGGTCGGTACGCCGCCCAGCATATGCAGATCCTGCCGGCAGGCGCCGCGTTGGATCAGAGTCTGGGTGTTTGGCATTTTGCCTTCATCGACTAAGCGGCGGGTGGTATCAGGATCCATTCCGTCGATCCCTAGAAAGAGCAGTTTAGCTGCTGCGGGTGAATACATATAAAAAACCTCTTTTCTCATGAAAGTATCATTGTAGAAAGTATAGACGCAGTTGAGAGATGAGAAGTTTTCTCTGTTTTTATTATAGAAAAAGCGGCGCCAGTTGAAAATCAGTTTTCCTTACAGATCAGGACGCTGTATCAAGAAAAACTTGACAAGATTTGTTTGTCCAGAAGGAATAGGAAAAGGAATTGAAAATCATTGACAAATTGATTATAATTTATGGTATTGTTATGTCGAAGTTTGGCCGAAAAGGACGAAGGAGGGATCCTATGCGCGTAGAACAAATTTTATACCTTAATGAGATCCACAAACAAATGTCTTTGCATAAAGCAGCTGAAAGCTTACATCTGTCACCGCAGGCCTTGAGCCTGTCGATGAATACTTTGGAGCAGGAGTTGGAGATGGAGCTGTTGATCCGCACAAAAAGCGGGACATTTTTGACAAAGCAAGGGATGCAGGTGCTTTCAGCGGGCTGTCATTTTATAGAAGCGCTACATAATATCAAAAATGCCAAGGAGGAAACGTATCCTGAGCTGGCTTCCGGTGTGATGAAGCTGGCCATGACCAGCGGCATCACGGAAACCCTCTATCCTGTTTTGGTCAGTCAACTCTTTGCAGAGTATCCCAACCTCAAGGTAGTCAGTGAAAAGCTGAGGATGCACGAGATCGTTGCAGGCGCAGCGCTTAGAGAGGCGGAGCTCGGGCTGGTCTATCAAGTGGCTATCGATCAAAATGAAGCCAACGATTTTGACCAGACAGCCTATCAGTTCGTTCCTATACAGCCGGGAAGGTATTGCTGCCTGGCGCATCGGAAGTTTGCCGTGTGCCGTTATAAGCGCGTCTCTCTCAAAACGATCGCAGAGTATCCGGTGATCGTCTACAAGCCAACACGCCTGATGCTGCAGAGCATCTTGGATCATGCAGGCGAAAAGGTGCATGTCATCGAAGTGGAGGATTTCTCCGTTTATCGGCAGATGCTGCGGGACGGCAATGGCCTCGGGCTGTACGTTGTACTGACCAGTGCTGGCGGAGCGGAGATCGACGGCGATCTCAAGCTGATCGATTTTAAAGAAAATGTCACCTCCAGCATGGGCTATATTTATCATAGAGGCCATACGTTGTCCGCACAAGCGCTGGCGTTCAGTCAATATTTGCAGGATTTTTGCTCGAAGCATATGGATAAAAGTCTGTCGATTTTATAAGAGCAGCGAGGTGAGCAGAAGTGAATACCGAAACGATCAAATATTTTTTGAAAGTGGTCAATGCAGGCTCGATCAACAAGGCAGCTGCTGAATTGTATCTCAATCATCAGCACTTGGGCAAACGACTGTCAGCCTTGGAAAAAGAGATCGGGCTGCCTCTTTTGATCCGCGACAAGCAGGGGGTCAGTTTGACAAAAGAAGGTGAATACATTCATCAGCTGTTTTTGCAAATGGCAGATATCTTGGATGATATCGAAGGCTATGTGCAGGAGGTGAAGCTGGCAGATGATAAGCCGTCTGAACGGGACATTTATTTTTTCGTTGCGTCCTCGATCCATCCGCAGAAGGTAGCTAATATCGTTCAGATGGTCAGCAAACGTTTTCCACACAGCAATATCTTCGTGGAGGAGCATAATGATGAGGTGAGCCTGCAGAAAATGTATATGCAGGAAGATTCCTTCTGCAATATCATTGCGTCGGATGAAGAGATCGTTCAGCTGCCTAAGGATATCAACATATTGCTCAAGCGTGAGCTGAACCTGGTAGCTTATGTACCGATCAGCTGCGCCTTGGCTCAAAAAGGACAGGGCTATTTGACGATGAATCGTTTGCTGACGCAGCCCATAGCGCTTTATTCAGCGTATGATCTGGAGGCGTGTTATGTTTATCAAGAGCTTTCTAAATATGGCAAGCCTTTGATCAAACGCCACACGACCAATTACGCCAATTTTTACAACATCATGCTGACCGGTGAATATACGACGGTCGGCTTATATAATGAACGCATTCAAAATTGGGTGCGCGATAGTTTATCAGACTTGCTCTTGACAAGCAACGCCTTTAAAATTTTGCCGATCACTTATAAAGGGAGAGGCCTGACGATGAATTCCCTATGGTGCTGTCGAAAAGATGCGATACTGCCGCCGGAAGCCGAATATTTCCTGTCATTTTTGTGAATGAAGCGTTCGGCTTCTTGATGAACCTAAATGATGCAACAGATGCGATATATGAATAGTTCTCATATATTGGCAGGTTGCATCTTTTTTATTATCATGATTTATAGAAAGTATAGACAAAGCGAGTTCACAAAAGGATGGTGCAGCATGAAGACATTAGCACAGAAAGTATTGGTACTGGGGATCGATGGTCTGGATCCGAAATTGACTAAGAAATATATCGATGAAGGGATCATGCCCAATACGCAACAGTTTATAGCCAAAGGGGCTTGCCGAGAAGATCTCAAGATGATCGGCGGACAACCTACCGTAACACCGCCCATGTGGACGACCTTAGCAACGGGAGCACATCCCTGCACCCATGGCATCACAGAGTATTATGCCAACACCCAGGAGCGTTTGGATGTGCTTTTGTATAATTTTGACTCTACCCGCTGCAAGGCAGAACCATTATGGAATGTAGCGGCTGAAGCTGGCCGCAAGACATTGGTCTGGCACTGGCCTGGTTCATCTTGGCCGCCCACCAGTGACTCCCCCAATTTAGCCGTTGTTGACGGCACACAGCCAGCCGGACCGAATGCGGGCGTTGCCGAAGTGGATGCAGAAAAGCTGGTAGTGGCCAGCGAAAAAACACCAGAGGTCAAATATGCGCAAAAAGCAGCGTCTGACAGCAAGATCCCCTGCTTCATGCCAGGCATGGAGATCGAAGAGAGCCTTGAGGCGACAAGCTATGATAAGGTCCACGCTCAGGAAGTGACTGGCATAGCGATCACTCCTGAAGAATCATTCCACAATCTATCGGATACACCGTTCGATATTTGTTTTTCGCCGATCAGACCGGCAGCAGGGTGGGAAAATGCGCCGGCAGGAGCCAAAGAATTCACGCTGCTGCATTCGGCAGGCAAGCTGAGACGGGTGGGATTGATCCTAAAAAATCCAGAAGGCTGCTATGACCATGTAGAGATTTACAAAAATAAAAAATCTTCGGAGCTCTTGGCAGTGGTTTATGTGGATGAATTTGTCCATGATGTGCTCGATGAAGCCTACCATAATGACGACAAGATCATCGTAAACCGCAATATGCGTGTTTTGGAAATCGCAGAAGATGGTTCCGCTCTGAAAATGTGGGTGTCAGCAGGCATGGATCACACAAATGATACCTTGTGGCATCCGAAGGAATTGCTTGCTGATATCGTAGAGCATGTCGGTTACCCGCAGCCAGTCTGCACCACAGCCGGTTCGGACGAGCGTTTGATCACCAAATGCGTCAATGCCAACTGGACGGCTGCTGCGCAGTGGAATGCAGCGGCGATCAAATATTTGGCAGAAGTGAGAGGCTATGAGATCATCTTTTCCCATTTTCATAATGTGGATCTGCAAGGGCATCTGCTCGTCAAATTTTTGGCTGAGGGCAGTTCCAAGCTGGCCCCGGAGGTCTACCAAAGATTATTCCGCGATGTATACAAGCAGACCGATCAGTATATCGGTGAATTCTTAGAACTGTTGGATAAAGGCTGGACGATCTTGATCGTCTCTGATCACGGGCAGATCTGCCCCGAGCATGGACGCACCGATTTTTTGGTCGGCACCAATGCCATCAATGCCGTTTACTTCAAAAAATGGGGCTATCTGACCTTGAAGCAGGATGCCAACGGCGAAGACCTGCATGAGATCGATTGGAGCAAGACGCTGGCAGCGCCCGTGCGCATGAACCAAGTATACATCAATCTGAAGGGACGCAATCCGCAAGGCATCGTCGATCCTTCTGACAAATTCGAATTAGAAGAGCGGATCATGACGGACATGTATAAACTCACCCATCCCAAGACAGGCCACCGCCTGATCTCGCTGGCCCTGCGCAATGAGGACGCTGTCCTTTTAGGCGTAGGCGGACCAGAAAGCGGGGACATCATCTATTTCATTGCGCAAGGCTACAATGATGACCATGCGGATTCCCTGTCCACCATGTACGGCACCTGCGATACGAGCGTAGCGTCGATCTTTATGGCTGCTGGCGCTGGGATCAAGACGAATTACCGCACAGAGCGTTTGGTGAAGCATGTGGATATCACGCCTACAGTGGCTGTTTTGGCGGGGCTTCGTATGCCTGCACAATGTGAAGGCGCACCTGTATATCAAATATTAGAGATGGATCATTAATGGAGGCGATTAAAAATGGAAAGAAAAGCATTAGCAGATAAAATTTTAGTTTTAGGTATCGATGGCATGGACCCCAGAAAAACCCGCACTTTTGTGGATGAAGGCTTGATGCCTCATACCAAAGCGCTGATCGAACGCGGCGCACAGCGGCAGGATCTGGTGCTCTTAGGCGGCGTACCGACCATCACACCGCCGATGTGGGCGACCTTGGCGACTGGTGCCAGCCCAACTGTACACGGCATTACAGACTTTTTCCTCCAAGTACCTGGCAAATTGGATGAATACACCTATGCCATGCATTCGGAGTCCTGCAAAGCTGAGCAGATGTGGAACGTTTTTGCAGAGGCCGGAAAGAAAACGCTGGTTTGGCATTGGCCGTCTGCTTCCTGGCCGCCATCTTCTGATAGTGAAAATTTGCATGTCGTCGATGGCAGCAGCCCTGGCGGCGTCAATATGAGCACTGCCCAGTGTGATGCCGAAGTGGTGCTGTATGCCAGCGAAAAAGCCGATGCAGTCACTTTTGTGCCGAATGCAGGCAGTGACGCGGGTGTCCCTTGCGTAGTGACGGACCTCAAGCCAGCCAACGAGCAGAAAAATAAGAAAAAAGCAGTCAATGCATCCCGCGGTACGATCATGAACAATTACATTTTGGATCCTCAAGATGGACAGATGGTCAGCCGCTATCGGGGCTACGATATGGCTTTATCGCCGATCAAACCAGCTAATGGCTGGGCTCAGGCGCCAGAAGGAGCCAAAGAGTTCACCCTGCTTTTGGGCAAGGGGCTGGTGAGAAGACCCGGGCTGGTTTTAAAAAATGACGCGGGCATTTATGATCGGGTAGCGATCTATAAAAGCAAGAAAGAAGCTGAACCGCTGTATGTTTTAGAAAATGAACAGTTTGTGACCGATATCATCGATGAGACTTACAAGGGCGAAGAATTGGTCTTGGCCAATCGCAATATGCGCTTGATGAATCTGGAAAGCGACGGCAGTAAATTCCAGCTTTATGTGTCCCCTACGATGAATATCGCGACAAATGATTTCTGGTCGCCTAAGGAACTGTTCAAAACCGTCACTGAGCATATCGGTTTTCCGCCGCCAACATCGATGATCTATGGCAAAGATATGGTCCTTAAAGAAAAAACGATGCTGGCCTGCTGGGAAGCCAGTGCCAAGTGGCAGGCGGCGTCTCTGAATTATTTGATGGCCAATGAAGGATATGAAGTAGTCTTTTCTCACTTCCACAATGTTGACCTGCAGGGGCACACGTATCTGACCTTCATACCAGAGGGCACGGAGCAGATGAGTGCAGAGGAGTATCTGGCGTTTTCCAAACTCATCTACAAGCAGACCGACGAATACATCGGACAATTCCTGCATTTCCTAGATGAAGGCTGGACGATCCTGGTGGTATCTGACCATGCGCTGATCTCGCCAAAGCATGGGGCACGTATGCTCGGCGACAGCACCGGCGTCAATGTCCGGATCATGGAGGAATTGGGATTATGCGCGTTGAAACGCGATGCTGAGGGCAATGAGCTGCGGGAAATGGATTGGAGCAAGACCAAGGCTGTGGCCTGCCGCGGCAATCATATCTATATCAATGTCAAAGGCAAATATCCCCAGGGTATCGTTGAGCCAGAAGACCAGTATGAAGTCGAGGAAGAAGTCATGACCAAGCTTTATGGCTACAAAGATCCTGAGACTGGCAAACGTATCGTGGCGTTGGCTTTGCGCAACCGAGATGCTATCCTCCTTGGTTTAGGCGGGCCGGAAAGCGG
>CABVBB010000063.1 GCA_902496505.1 uncultured Peptococcaceae bacterium | reverse complement strand
TAAGGCGATTCTGCCATTTTGTCCAACAGTCGATTATGGTAAACTAAATATGAACAGTGCATTTGCTTGTATCTTAAAGAGGTGTAGGCCATGAAGACGGAACAAATCAAATATTTCTTGGATATTGCTCAGACACACTCGATCAGCCGCACGGCAGAACATTTTTTTATCAGCCAGCAGGCGGTCAGTGATGCGATGAAACGGTTAGAAGATGAATTCAATTGCAAATTGTTTCGCCGCCGCAAAAATGGCGTAGCCTTGACAGATGAAGGTGATCTGTTTTTGCGGGAAGCGACTCGGATCATGGATGCTTATGTACGATTGCAGCTGGCACTCAACCCAAAATATCAAGATAAAAACGATTTGAACGGAAGCTTGCGAGTGATCGTTCATCCCCGGCTGTATCATTTGGGACTTAAGGATTTTTTGCGGCAATTCATGCTCAAATATCCACAGGTCAAGCTGTCCTTTGTAGAAGGCGACAATCAACAAATTAGAGAAGCGATGCGGCTCAAGCAAGCTGATTTTGGCCTGGTCTTTGGCCGCAGTATGTGGCCTGAGGAGAAGAGCGAGATCTCAGAGGAGATCAGTGAGCAGATCAGTGAGCAGATCCTTTATACAGATGATGTGTATATTTGTTATACAGCTCCTCACCCTTTGACAGCGTACACAGAATTGACCTTGGAGTTGCTGGGCAGATATCCAGTGACAAGTTTTGCCTCTCAGCGCTTTGTCGAGACATATGACCATACTCAGCTGGATAAAAAGGCCAATGTTTTTTTCTGCAGTGATATCGCTGCACAGTGTGATTTCATACGCAGCGGAACAGCGGCTGGCGTACTGACAGGTCATGAGTGCCGAACGCTCTTTAAAAAAGAGGAACAGATCACGACTATGTTGGTCAGAGATGAAACAGCAGAGGTGATCTTGCTTTATATGCCTCAAAATGCACAGGTTATCGTCAATCAGGCTTTTATGACAGACCTTATCAGCTACTATAGGGATTGGACGGCTAAATTTTCGCCGCAGGGATAAAACAGCAGGCCCAGCCAAGGCAGATCCAAACTGTCTTGGCTGGGTCTTTTCTTTCAAAACAAAGAGTACCTATAACAGATGGTTATTGAAAAGAAGCGGAAATAGTGATTTAGGGTTTGTGCCGCAGTTAAATATTGGCTATAATAAAAGAGATAGGTATACGGTGAAACGGTGGAGGTGAAGGATGTGGCAGCAAAGGAGAAGGTGCGTTTTTTCTGCCAGGAGTGCGGTTATGAGAGTGCCAAGTGGCTGGGAAAATGTCCGGGCTGCGGCAGCTGGAACAGCTTTACTGAGGAATTGGTCCAGACGGAGAAGGAGAAAAAGCCCAGAGCGGCGGCTATTGCCAGGACGCCGGCGGCGAAGCTCTCTGAGATCGACTGTACTGATGCGGATCGGATGGATACGGGCATCGGCGAGCTCAATCGGGTGCTGGGCGGCGGTTTGGTGCCGGGAGAATTGGTACTGCTCGCGGGCGATCCGGGCATTGGCAAATCGACGTTGACGATGCAGCTGGTAGGCTCTCTGCGGACGAAGGGGACGGTCATGTACATATCCGGTGAGGAATCGGCGCAGCAGATCAAGCTGCGGGCCCAACGGCTGGGAGTGGATAATGATCAGCTGCTGCTGCTGACAGAAAATGACTTGGATGCGGTGGAGACGGAGATCCGTCAGCATAAGCCGCAGCTGATCATTTTGGACTCGATCCAGACGGTCTATCTGCCGCAGGTGAGCTCCGCCCCAGGGAGCGTCAGCCAGCTTAGAGAATGCACCAACAAGGTGCTGGGCTGGGCCAAGGGCATGGGCATCGCTACGATCTTGGTGGGGCATGTGACTAAAGACGGCGCAGTAGCGGGGCCAAGGGTGCTGGAGCATATGGTGGATGCGGTGCTCTTTTTTGAGGGCGACCGCCATTATCAGCACCGGGTGCTGCGGGCACTCAAGAATCGTTTCGGCTCGACTAATGAGATCGGTATTTTTGAAATGGCGGACACCGGCTTGACAGAAGTGACGAATCCGTCGGAAGCGTTTTTGGCGGAGCGGCCCAAGGAAGCGCCGGGCTCGATCGTGGTGCCCTGCATGGAGGGCACGCGGCCGCTTTTGGTGGAATTGCAGGCTTTGGTGACGCCAGCTGTGTACGGTCAGCCGAGGCGTATGACCAATGGCACGGATTTCAACCGGGTGAGCATGCTGATGGCCGTGCTGGAAAAGCGGCTGGGGCTCAAGCTGGGCACGTATGATGCGTATGTGAATGTGGTCGGCGGGCTGAAGATCGACGAGCCGGCCATCGATCTGGGGACCTGTGCAGCTATCGTCTCCAGCTTTACCAATAAAAATGTGTTCGATGATGTGGTCGTCTTGGGTGAGGTGGGCTTGACCGGTGAACTGAGACAGGTGAGCCATCTGGAACAGCGGCTGCATGAAGCGGAAAAAATGGGCTTTCAGAAAGCGGTCGTGCCTCGGGGCAACGCGCTCAAAAGCTATCACGGCAGCTTGGCGGTCACAGGCGTCGGCACTGTGGCAGAAGCGCTGCAGCTGATATTGGAGGGGTAATAATGACAATGGATACAGAAGTGAGCAGCAAAGAACTCTTGGATCTCTTAAAGATCACCGCGCCTGGCACCAATCTCAGGGAGGGGCTGGACAATGTGCTGCGGGCCAAGACCGGCGGGCTGATCGTTTTGAGCGACAGCCAGGAGGTGATGTCGCTTTTAGCGGGCGGTTTTCAGCTGGACTGCGCCTATTCGCCGGCGCATTTGTATGAGCTGGCCAAGATGGACGGTGCGATCATCCTCAATAAGGACGCGACCAAGATCATCTGCGCCAATGCCCACCTCAATCCGGATCAGGATATTCCCTCGGAGGAAACGGGCATCCGTCACCGTACGGCGGAAAAAACAGCGCGGCAGACCAATGAACTGGTCATCGCCATTTCCCAGCGGCGCAATGTGATCACGCTCTATAAGGGCGACTTGAAATATTTTCTCAAAGATACCAGTGTGATCTTAAGTAAAGCTAATCAGGCGGTGCAGACGCTGGAAAAGTATAAAAACGTGTTGGATTCGGTGCTCATCAGCCTGGGCGTCATGGAATACGACGGCAGCGTGACCATCGCCGATGTGGCCAAAGTCTTGCAGCGGGCGGAGATGCTGGTGCGCGTGGAGCAGGAATTGACCAAGTATATCTGTGAATTGGGCAGCGAAGGCCGCTTGATCAAAATGCAGGTAGAGGAATTAGTGGCCAACGTGGCGAATGAAGAGTTGAGGACCATTATGGACTACCAGAATTGGGGCGAGGATAAGGATGCCAAGGAGATCCGCAGCCGTCTGCACAGTCTCTCTTCGGAGACGCTGCTCAATCTGGACCGCATTGCGCAGGAGATGGGCTTTGAGGGCGTCAGTGACAAGGGCGGCGAGTCGGCGTTTTTGACTACCCGCGGCTATCGTCTGCTGGCTAAGGTCCCCCGCTTGCCGTCGCAGGTCATCAACAATCTGGTGAAGCGTTTCGGCAATTTCAATGCGATCGTGCAGGCATCTATCGAGGAATTGGATGATGTGGAGGGCATCGGCGCCATCCGGGCCAAAAATATCCGCGATGGTCTGAGACGGCTCAGAGAACAGCTTTATTCGGATACACACTGGCAGTAAGTTTAAAGAAACTGTAAGATTTTTTTAAGTAAAACCCCGCGTTCTTGTCATCAATTCTTTAAAGTTTTAGCGTATAATGGTAGACATACCCATGAAGGGAGGTGAGAACATATGGGACAGAAAATAGCGCTGAGAATAGCTCAGCTGACCTTTGGTATTTTGGGGGTCATAGGCGGGTTATACGGCGGAAGTTTTTTGTATGAACATTTTATCGTGCATGCAGGCTGGAGCGAGCAGGTCAAACTGGCGGCTATCATCATACCGGCTGTGATCTTAGGGATCATCGGACTTTTGATCGCCAAGCCCATTTTGCGCAGAGGGGTAGTTTTGACCAAATGGATCGAGGGCAAGCTTCAGAAAATGCCCATCCAGGACTTGATGGGCGGTGCATTGGGATTAATCATCGGACTCATTATAGCCACTTTTATTGGCTATGCCTTTGCTAGGGTGCCGTTTATCGGCGCATATGTGCCGATCGTAGCCAGTATCATTTTTGGATATCTGGGACTGAGCATCGGTATCCGCAAGCGGGAAGAGCTTGCGGGACTGTTCGTGTTTTTGAAACGCGACCGGGAGAAAGAAAAGTATAAGGAGCGCTACAAAAATGGTGCCGAGGGACGCTGCAACCGTCCAAAGGTGTTGGATACCAGTGTGATCATTGATGGTCGTATCGCTGATATCTGCAAGACTGGTTTTGTAGAGGGTCCGCTGGTCATCCCCAATTTCGTTTTGGAGGAGCTCAGACATATCGCCGATTCATCCGATGCCCTCAAGCGCAACCGCGGCCGCCGCGGGCTGGATATCCTCAATAAGATCCGCAAGGAACTGGACATCGAGGTCCAGATCTCCAGCCGCGATTTTGATGATATCAGCGAAGTGGATGACAAATTGGTCAAACTGGCGCAGGAGATGTATGGCTGCGTGGTCACTAATGATTACAACCTGAACAAAGTCGCCGAGCTGCAGGGCGTGGTGGTGCTCAATATCAATGAGCTGGCTAATGCCATCAAGCCGGTAGTGCTGCCAGGCGAGGAAATGAGCGTGCTGATCATCAAAGACGGCAAGGAGCAGAATCAGGGCGTAGCGTATCTGGATGACGGGACAATGATCGTCGTGGAAATTGGCCGCCGTTATATCGGCGAGACCAAGCGAGTCATCGTCACCAGCGTGATCCAGACGAATGCAGGACGCATGATCTTCGCCAAGCCGGAGGATCAGTAAGACAACGATACAGATGCAGCCCTCGGGCGCAGCTCTGCGCAGCGGAGCGGCGTGCGGGGGCTTTTTTGGATGAAGCAGGGAGGAGAGCATATGGAGAAGCGGCTGGCGGCAGTCGTTCTGGCGGCCGGTCAGGGCAAGCGGATGCAGGCCGGGTGCAATAAGCAGTTTTTGACGCTGGGGGATCGCCCAGTCTTGGCCCAGACCCTGGCAGTATTTGAAGCGTGTCCGGCCATCGATCAGATCATCGTAGTGGCGCGGGCTGAGGAATGCGCCTACTGTCAAGCGGAGATCGTGGAGAAATATCAGCTGCGCAAGGTGCGGGCAGTGGTAGCCGGCGGAGCGGAGCGGCAGGACTCGGTGTATCAGGGGCTCTTGGCCTTGGGAGAAGACTCAGGCTATGTAGCAGTGCACGACGGCGCCCGCCCGTTGGTGACTGATGAAGTCATCTTTCGCGTGCTGGAGGCCGCTGAGCCAGACTGCGGCGCTGTGCCCGGCGTGCCGGTCAAAGATACCATCAAGCGCACGGACGAGCAGGGCCTGGTGCTGGAAACACCGCCTAGAGCCAGCCTTTGGAGCGTGCAGACGCCGCAGATCTTTGAGCGCGGCAAACTCTTAAAAGCCTACGAAGCGGCGCAGCACGAAGGCTATTACGGGACGGACGACGCTTCTTTAGTAGAGCATCAGGGCGGTGCAGTGCGCATCGTGATGGGAAGTTATGACAATATCAAGCTGACGACGCCGGAGGATCTGCCCTTGGCAGAAGATATCCTGCGCCGCCGGATGGAGGGGAAGGAATAGAGATGAGGATCGGTTTTGGTTATGATGTACATCGTTTGGTCGAGGGGCGTCCGCTTATTTTAGGCGGCGAAGAGATCCCCTATGCCAAGGGGCTTTTGGGTCACTCGGACGCAGACGTCTTGATCCACGCGCTGATGGATGCTCTCTTGGGGGCGGCAGCCCTGGGAGATATCGGCAAACATTTCCCAGACAGTGATCCGGCGTATAAGGGCGCCGACAGTATGGTCCTCTTGGAACAAGTGGTCAAGCTTTTGCAGCTGGCCAATTTTCAGGTGAACAATGTGGACGTCACGGTCGTTGCTCAGGCGCCCAAGCTGGCGGGCTATATCCCAGCCATGCGCCGCAATATCGCCGAGGTGCTGGGTACCTCCATCGACGATGTGAGCGTCAAAGCCACCACGACCGAAGGCTTGGGCTTTGCCGGAGAGGGACAAGGTATCGCTTGTTATGCGGTCTGCTCGATCATCAAGGAGCGGGCGTAGGACGCTGTTCTCGCCGCTGCGCTCTGTGCGGCGCTTTGGATAAAGGCCATTTGTTATAAAACTTTTGGAAGCTGAGAAGGTCATCCTGCTCAGCTTCTTCTTTGTGGCTGTTTTATCGGATGATATGTGAAAAATCGCACCCAAACGAAATGCAAGAAAAATTTCCATTAAAAGTAGACATTTCGGATAGGGAATGATAAAATGAAATTAGCGTGAAAAATCGGATAGAGTCAGCGGTATTTATGTGCTGACAGATCAAAAAATGGATCTTGGGGATAGCGGCCGAGCTGCCCATCTTGTCGCTGGCAGGATGGCTTTTTGCTCTGTCTGGTACGGAGAAAGGGATGGGAAGCGGATGACGATCAAGGAGTTTTATCAAATGATGGATGTGGACAGCGCAGGGATCGTTGCGCGTTTTGCCACAGAGGAACGGGTCAAAAAATATTTGGGCAAGCTTTTGGAGGATAAGACGTTTGACGCGCTGGCGGAAGCGATGGCGCAGAAAGATTACGAACAGGCCTTTTTTGCAGTACACACGTTAAAAGGCATAGCAGCCAATTTGGATCTCACGCCGTTATATCAAGCGGCCGATCGGCTGACCGAGCTGCTGCGCGGTCAAAAACAGCCGGATGAAGCGCTGGCTGAGGCACTATATCAACAGATCCAGGAGATATATGAACATCTGGTCATGCTGATCCCTGCGGTATTATAAATGGTCAAAGTGAGTGCTGCAATGATGAAAAATGAACAGGAAAATATCAGACAAAAGATATTGATCGTCGATGATTCGGAGATGAATCGTTCCATCCTGGCGGATATGCTGGGAGAGGAGTTCGATATCATCGAGGCGGTCAACGGCGTAGAAGCCGTGGCCTATATGCGCAGCCACGAGGATGATCTGTCCTTGGTGCTTTTGGATATCGTGATGCCGCAGATGGATGGCTTTGAGGTCTTGGAAGTGATGAATAGGAGCCACTGGATCGATGCGGTGCCGGTCATCATGATCTCAGCGGAGATGACGCCGACTTTTGTGGATCGGGCCTATGATCTGGGTGTGACGGATTACATCAGCCGGCCTTTTGACGGGCGTATCGTCCGCCGAAGGGTCATGAATACCATCATGCTCTACGCCAAGCAGAAGAAGCTGACCAATATGGTCACAGAGCAGATCTACGAAAAAGAAAAGAACAACAGCCTGATGATCGAGATCCTCAGCAATATCGTCGAATTTCGCAATGGCGAGAGCGGACTGCACGTGCTGCATATCCATACGATCACTGAGCTGCTTTTAAAGCGTCTGGTGCAGCGAACGGATCAGTATCGGCTGAGCCGGAGCGATATCGCCCTCATCAGCAATGCCTCGGCCCTGCATGATATCGGCAAGATCGCTGTGCCGGAAAGCATCCTCAATAAGCCGGGGCGCTTGACCACCGAGGAATTCGAGGTCATCAAGACCCATTCCGCCGAAGGGGCCAATATGCTGGAACGCATACCGCTTCGGCAGGAGGAACCGCTGATCAAGGTGGGCTACCAGATCTGCCGCTGGCATCATGAGCGCTTCGACGGCCGAGGCTATCCGGACGGGCTCAAGGGGGATGAGATCCCCATCGCGGCGCAGGTGGTATCTCTGGCTGACGTCTATGACGCCCTGACCAGCCAGCGGGTGTATAAGCCTGCCTACAGCCATCAGCAGACGATGGAGATGATCATGAACGGCGAATGCGGTGCCTTTAATCCCATTTTGCTCGATTGTTTGCAGGATGTGGCTGGCCATATCGAACAGGAGATCAAGCAGGATTCTCTAAGTGAGACGGCTCAGCTGTCGATCAAACATGCCGCTGAGGAAATGATCGCCAAAGGCGAGCTCAATGCTTCTGACCGCACCTTGCGGCTTTTGGAACATGAGCGCATCAAATACCAATTTTTTGCAGCGATGTCCCGAGAGGTACAGTTTGAATATACTGTCGTACCTGATATGGTGGTCTTTTCAGAATGGGGCGCCAAGCATCTGGGCATAAGCGAGGTCATCATGAATCCATGGGACAGCAAAGAGCTGCAGCAGCTGACCACTCGGGAAGCCATCATCGAGCTGCACCGGCGTTTGTTGGAGACGACGCCTGAGGCACCGATCATCGAGAGCAATTACCTTTTGAACCTTGCTGGCCAAAGCCGCTGGTACCGGCTGGTAGCGCGGGCCATGTGGAGCAGTGAGGAAGAGGATCATGTCGAATATATCGGCGCTATCGGCAAATTCTTCGATGTGCATGATGAGTTCGAGCGGCTGAGCAATTTGGAAACGCTGGCTGCGCAGGATATGCTTACCGGGTTGTTGAACCACGTCAGTGTCAAGCAGCGT
>CABVBB010000062.1 GCA_902496505.1 uncultured Peptococcaceae bacterium | reverse complement strand
GCGGCGGTATTTGGGCAGCTGCATTTCCTTGACCGCACTGGTGGAGCCGTCGACGACGATACGCGCCCGTTTGCTCTTGATGCCTGCGCCGTCCAAGGCAGCGCGAATACGAGAGGCCAGCTGAGCCGGATCAGCCAGCAGTCCCTCGTGATAAATGGTTTCCGGCGCTTCGGTACGCACTGCACGGCGCACCTGCAAACGGCCTTTTTTATAGACGCCCTCGGCCAAGAGCATCGACCCTTCGCTGATATAAATGGCAATATCCATACTGCTCCCCCTATACGCTCAAATTGCTGTACATCCCAAATATGGGCAGCATGATCGATACAACGATGAAGCCCACGATGATGCCTAAGGTCACGATCATGATCGGCTCCATCAGGGCCACCATGTTCTTCATGGCACTTTCCGCTTCATCATCAAAATAATCGGCAGTCTTATTGAGCACACTGTCCAATTCGCCCGCTTCCTCGCCGATATGCACCATAGAGGTGAACATCGGATCGAAGATCGCCGTTTTTTCCAGAGAATTGCCCAAGGTCAAGCCGACCTTGAGGTCTTCGGCCACGCTGGCCATATGCTCGCTGATGTAGCGGTTATCCAAGATCTTGGCCGTCATGATGACAGACTGCAAGGTGGAGATGCCGCTGGTATAAAGCGTTGCTAGATTGCGGGAGCAGCGCGCGGTGTAGATGGTGCGCTGCAGCTTGCCGATGATCGGCAGCCTGAGCTTCATGTGGTCATATTCCCGCTTGATCCGGGGCACCCGCATCAAGATCCGCACGCCGACGACGGTGCCTGCGATGATGAGGATGACCATGATCCAGTGGGTCTTGAGCAGATTGCTCACATCCAGCAGAAACTGCGTAGGCCCTGGCAAAGCCATGCCGTCAAACATATCCACAAAGATCGGAAAGACCACCGTCAAAAGTAAAATCACAATTCCTAGTGAAATTACGGACAAAGCGATAGGATAAATCGACGCCGTACGAATCTTATTTTTCAGATTGTTTTCCTTTTCATAATGGTCGGCCATTTTGAGCATGATCTCATCCAAAGTACCGCCCATTTCACCAGACTCCACCATATTGATGAGCAGCTTTGGAAAGACCTTGTTCTGCGCAGCCATCGCGTCAGAAAGCGAATTGCCCTTCTGCACCATTTCGTAAAGCTTGAGCATGATCTGCTTGTAGGCCGGACGCACGGCTTTTTCGTGCAGCACATACAGCGCCTGTACGATAGAGACGCCTGCGGCCAGCATAGCAGCCAGCTGTCTGCAAAAGATGACCACGTCCTTGAGCTTCATCTTGTGTCCTTCTTCAGCTAAGCCGTCGTCCTCTTCCCAATAAAACAAGCCATAAAGCCCCTGCGTCTTGAGCATGTTCAAACATTCCGGCATATCCTGCGCCATCAGCGAACCCTTGACTTTTTTGCCCTTGAGATCGCGGGCGATATAACCATAGTTGGCCATCATCTCACCTCTTTTGATCGTCTATATTACACCCATTTTAGCACTGCCCGGCACTGACCGCAATGTAAATCGCACCAAATATGCTTTTAGCGGCAACTTTTTTTCATTTTTGAGCACGCGCAAAAAAGCGTTTTGTGACGAGATGACACAAAACGCTTCGACAATATCCTGCAATATGAAACTTTTTTCCAGCGCCTGCTCTGTTTTCCGTGCTTTCTTGTCAAGCCTTTTTTAACCACAGGGACAATTAAAGGCCTGTTGATATTGTGCATATCTTATCCCCATTTTGCCCATCTTATCCACAACTTGTGGAGAACTTCGCCGCATTGGCTTGTTTTCGCTGGGTATAACGCTTGCCTATTGTGGATAGTTTTGTGGATAAGAGGATTTTCTGTGGATTACTTTTTATAAATTTTTTTGAGGAGCTTGAGCTTGTCCCCATATGGTGGATAACGCAGATTCGTCTCACGGCCGGAGCCTTGTTTGAACACGCTCTTTTGGTGGGAGAATGCCTCGAATCCCGCCTTGCCGTGATAAGCGCCCATACCGCTGCCGCCGATCCCGCCAAAAGGCATGCGCGGATTGGTGAGGTGCAAGATGGTGTCATTGATGCAGCCGCCGCCGAAGGCCATTTCCCGCATCACCCGCTCCTGCACGGCCGGATCCTCCGAAAATACGTACAGCGCCAAAGGTTTGTGCCGACGGCGGATCAAGGCAAAGGCATCCTCCATCGCTTCAAAATTGAGGATGGGCAGCAGCGGTCCGAAGATCTCTGTTTTCATAAGATCGCTGTCCAGCCGCGGGCTGTCCAAGATCGTCGGTGCGATCTTGAGGCTGTCGCGGTCGTATTGACCGCCATAGACCACCTTGCCCTGCTCCAGCATAGCCACCAGGCGGTCGAAATGCTTGGCATTGATGATGTGGGGATAATCGGGATTGGTCAAAATATCCCCCGGATAGAGTTCAGCGCTGGCCTTGGCCAATTCATCCATGAGCTGCGCCTTGACATCCGTATGCACCAGGATATAATCCGGCGCCACGCAGGTCTGGCCGGCGTTGATGAGTTTGCCCCACATGATGCGCTTGGCTGTCAGTTCCAAATTGGCTGTGCGCTCTACGATGCAGGGACTTTTGCCGCCCAATTCCAGCGTCATAGGGATCAAGCGCTCGGTAGCCATTTTCATGATCTCCCGGCCCACGGCTGTGCTGCCCGTGAAAAAGATGTAGTCGATATTTTCACCGATGAGTGCTTGCGTCACCTCCGGGCCGCCCTCATAAGCGCTGATAAACTGGCTGGGGAAGCATTCCCGCAGCATCCCCGCTACGGCCTGCGACGTATGCACCGCATATTCCGAAGGCTTGAGCGCCACGCAATTGCCCGCCGCGATAGCTGAGACCAACGGCAGAAGCGTCAGCTGGATGGGATAATTCCACGGTGCGATGATGAGCACCACGCCCCGCGGCTCCTGATACACATACCCCTTTCCCGGCAGCTGCGCCAAAGACGGCTTAACCCGCTTCTCCTTGGCCCAATCCTTCAAATGCTTAGCTGCAAAATCGATCTCATCATAGACCATGACCAATTCCGTCGCAAAACTTTCAAACGCCGATTTGCCCAGATCCTGCTCTACCGCCGTCAAGAGATCCTGTTCATACTGCTTGATGGCTTTTTTTAGATATACCAACTGTTCCAGCCGCCACTCCACCGGCCGCGTCCGTCCTGATTCAAAAAACGCTCTCTGCGCCGCGATCTCTCTCGCCATATCCATATCCTTCTCTTCCTTTCCGTTAGCCAACGTCCGTCAAAATGCTCTTACTTCTATTGTAGCACAGCAAACGACGATTGAAACAGCTTTTCCCAAATTTTTGTCTGTCTGCCCCAACACCCAAAAAGCCCCAGAAGCTTGACGTCTCCGCCATTTGCTTCTGGGGCTTTTTTCATCATGTCGTTTGTTCGATCTCGCCCTGCCGGTAGGCTTGGGCACGCTCTCCCATGCGCTCTAGGATATCCACCATGACCCGCATCTCATCTTCGCTGATATCTTCGGTGACCATTTGGAACCATTGGCTCATCAGCTGCTTGACATAGGGATGGATCTCCCGTCCGGCTTCGGTGAGGTAGACCAGATTTTCCCGTTTGTCCTGGGGATTTTGCTCCCGACGCACGAGACCTGCGGCCTCTAATTTTTGGATAGCGCGGGCAGCGGTACTTTTGTCCATGGCTGCTTTTTGCGCCAGAAAATCCTGGCTCACACCGTCATGGTGGTAAAGCTCCATCAAATAGGGGACTTGTCCTCGGCTGACGCCTTTTTCTTTCAAAAAAGCATCAGCGTACGACCGGCCGACCCGATCCACCAGACTGAGCAAATGCGCACCCCGGCGGTATAATTCCTCATCCATGGCAAATCCCCCTTACTTCAATAAGCCCTTGCGCTTCATCTGGTGGAACTCCCACCACAGACAGATGCAGGTCAAAAGGATGGCCGAACCGTC
Organism: uncultured Peptococcaceae bacterium; assembly: GCA_902496505.1. Classification (GTDB taxonomy): domain Bacteria; phylum Bacillota; class Peptococcia; order Peptococcales; family Peptococcaceae; genus CABVBB01. The sequence continues at coordinate 4,617 of CABVBB010000062.1, read as the reverse complement.
TGAGACCACGAACGCAAAAAAGATGCCGTCCAAGCCGAAAAACAGCGGCATGATATACACAGCTGGCAGCAGGAACAAGCACTGTCTGGTCAGGCTCAGGAAAATGGCCATTTTAGCTTTGCCGACCGCCTGGAAATACTGCGAGCCGATGACGCCGAAGGCCACGCCCGGCAGCAGCAGATTGCTGATGATGAGCACTCTGGCACCCAGCTGCGCCAAAGAAGTATCATTGCGGTTAAAGATGGAGACCAGCTGCTCAGGAATGGTGAACATGGCCACATAAGCCACCAGAGAGATCACCACGCCGGAAGCGATGGCCTTGAGGATCGCTTCACGGGTACGCGCGTATTGCTTGGCGCCGTAATTGTAGCCGATGATCGGCTGTACGCCTTGCGAAATGCCCATGAGCGGCATCATGAAAATACCGATGATGCTGTTGGTCACGCCGATGATCGCGATGTACAGGCCGGATAATTCGCCAGCGTATACGCCCACCCGCCGATTGATGATCAAGATGACCAGACTTTGACAAAGCTGCATCAGGCACGGCGCCAGACCGATGGTCACGATCTGTTTGAACAGCCGCCCTTCCAAACGGAAATAGGCTTTTTTCAGTTTGAGCGTCGAGCCGCGGTACAAAGTAAAGAAATACAGCACCCACAGCGCAGAGATGGCCTGCGCGATAATCGTCGCCCAAGCGGCACCAGCCACGCCCATGCCCAGCGGGAAAATGAAAATATAGTCCAAAACGATATTGACCAGGGCGCTGATGAGCATGGTCACCATAGCCATGCGCGGGCTGCCCTCCGCCCGGACGAAATTGTTCATGCCGAAACCTACGGACGCACCCACATTACCGATCAGAATGACCCAGGTATAGTCCACAGCGTATTCCAAAATATCCGGCGTCGCGCCAAACATGATCAGCAGCGGCCGCAAAAACGGCAGCCCCAGCACCGTCGGCAGCAAGCCGAAAATGATCAAGAGGATGAATCCATTGCCTAAAAGTTTTTCCGCTGCTTCATGATCATGCTCGCCTAGGCGGATGGAAAGCAGCGTACTGGCACCGACGCCCACCAGCATGGACACTGCCATGGTGATGACCATCAGCGGAAAGGCTACAGTCAAACCGCCGATAGCCTCTGAATTGACCCCATTACCGATAAAAATACGGTCAACGATATTATAAAGTGAATTGACCAGCATGCCCACGATCCCTGGCAGGGAAAATTTCCACAGCAGCCGGCCTATAGGCGCCTCACCCAATTCCTTGTGCTTTTGCGCCAAATCTACTGCCAAAACACTCGACCTCCTCAACAATATGTCTCTATTCTCTAGGCTGCGCCTAGGTGTCTCTATTATACCTATTTTTAGTTGTAAATGCAATCAATTCGCGCAGACTTAGGACAATTTGTCCTCAGGCCGTATTGCTGGCAGAGGTCTATTTATGCTATAGTAAGAACTGAGGTGACAAATCATGACTTTTGACCGATCGCTGCAAGAACTCGTGACCGATACGTCCTCGCTGGAAGCCAGCGAACTATTGGCAGCCTACAGCACTTTAGCGCCGGAGGATCAGCAAAAGCTCCTCCACTATGCCCAAAAGCTCTCAGCGCAAAGCCAAACAGCCCCTGACGCCGCCGCTGCACACGACGTCCTCTCGGACGCCGACGAAGAAGAAGTGCGGCGTATCCTGAGCCTGTTCGGCCATCGTTGAGCACACTATCCTATTTCATTTTTGAGGTGACCTATCATGAACAAAACATTTCGCCCCTTGATCGCCGTGGGTCTTTTGACCGCTGTCTTTGGTCTGGCTGGCTGCCAAGATCAAGAGCCTATCGCCCCTGCGCAGCCGCCAGCCCAGCAGACCGACACCACGCCCCAGGAAACGGAGGCTGTCCTTGACCACTCCGGCTGCCTGACCGCGCTGGAGGGCATCACTCAGTACGAAGCTGACACGGCTGGTTCTTCGCTCAAGTTGTACATTGCTGCTGCTCAGCTCACTAATTTCACCCAGACCTTTACCAGTGCCCAGTCTGACGCCCTGACACAGGCCGCTGCCGACTATTTGACCGAGCTAGATGCCCCAGCGCTCAAAGCCTTCACCAGCAATCTGGCCTTGGTGGATGAGACTGCCCTCAGCATCATCAGCAAAGATCAGACTGCGCTGGATATGCTCAAAGACGCTGGCTCGCCCCAAGCCTTTGACGAGTACGATCTGGATCGTTACCAAGCAGCCAAAACGCTCATCGATCAAGCTCTGGCCAAGACCAGCCTACAGACAGCGCTTAACGGCATCACCCAGTATGAGCCCGGTACGGCCGGCTCTTCGCTCAAAGTCTATATCGCCGCAGCCAAGGTGCTCAATGCTGCTCAATTAGCCGCTGAGAGCGACATGACCGCAGCCACCACTGCTTATCTGGACACTTTATCACCGGAAGAATTGCAGCGTTTCGCCGACGATCTGCCGCTCATTGACGAGACCGCCCGTGCCATCATCGCCAACACCGATCCCCTCGTGCAGGGCATGCTGGAAGATGCCGGATCTCCGCAAGCCTTCGCCAGCTACGATCTCGACCGCTATGAGGCGCTCAAAGCCGCCATCGAGCAAAGTCTCGCCCAGCACACCGCTAAATAATCATTTCCCCAAGGAGGCCCCCCACTCTATGTCTATTGAAAACGTTCGCGCTTATTTTGCCCAATTCGGCCGCGCCGATGATATTTTAGAATTCACCACCTCCAGCGCCACTGTCCAGCTGGCTGCCGAAGCCGTCGGCACCATTCCTGCCCGTATCGCTAAAACGCTTTCCTTCCAAGGCGCAGACGATACCGCCCTGCTCATCGTCTGCGCAGGCGACGTCAAGATCGACAACAGCAAATTCAAAGCCGCCTTCGGTTTCAAAGCTAAGATGCTCTCCCCCGACCTTGCCCTGGCCTACACCGGCCACGCTGTCGGCGGCATCTGCCCCTTTGCCCTGCCCGCCGACGGCAAAGTCCGCGTCTACACCGACGTCTCCATGCAGCGCTTCGAGACCATCTTCCCCGCTGCCGGCAGCAGCAACAGCGCTATCGAACTCACCTGCGACGACCTCTACCGCTATTCCGGCAGCCTAGCATGGGTCGATGTATGCAAACCGATCGAATAATTGGCAAGGCAAAAGAAAAGGCACTTTGGAGCCAGACTCCAAAGTGCCTTTTCTTTTGCTGCGATAATCGAACTATCACCCTTTAATAAAGCAATAAGCAAAGCGGCAATCCCGCACAGATCGTCACCAAGGTCAAACACAGCAAGACCGGAATGATGAATTTGAACCAATCTTTTGTGTCGATCAACGGGTTGGTCATCAGCATGGCTGCTGTAGCGGAAGCTGACGGCAGCAAAAAGGCGACCAAGACAGCATAGACCAGCAGGGTTATTGCGGCGGGAAGGTTGATCGCGACCTCCGCAGCATAGGAGACGGCGATCGGTGCCATCATGAAGGCAATGACTAAATTGTTGCAGATATTGGTCAGCAAAATGGCGATCAAGGTGAAGATGACGAGAAAGACCACTGGTGTAAAACCATTGAAGATCGGGGTCAATAGCTTCATCAAGAACGCTTTCACGCCCGTCGCATCACTGACCAAAATAGATGATACACCCATGGCCGCTGCCAACAGAAATGGCATTTCCCAATAAATGTTGACCACGATCTTTTGGAATTTCAAGATCGGTTCTCCAGCGATCCGAAGCATGGCCAGCACGCCAAATAGGATCATCATGATGCCTACAGAACCAGCGGAATTCAGCGCTGCCCCTAAAGCTGTCGTCTTGGGGATGACACTGGGTGCTAACAGCGCCAGAATGAAGAAGACTAAATAGCCCAGCAAAAATTTCTGCAGCTTGGTCATCGGCGGCAGATCCTTTTTAAAGGTATCGCTGCTGATATGACTGATCGGCGTGACATCACACCGGAATAGGAAGCGCATCATTGCCATATAGGCTAAGATGAAGATCAGCTGCAGGGGAATGGATATACACATATAGCGCAGGAAATCTATCTCCACGCCGCCCATGCTCTTGAGTGAATACAGCATGACCATAGGCATGCCGCGGAAGGGGATCAAATTGGCAGCCATATGACCGATCGCGCCTACACCGATCAGCATCAGCACAATGTAGCGGTCACCTTTTTTATAACCAAACCGTGCTGCAAAGTCAGCTAAAATAGCCCAAAACAAAAAATAACCGACAGTCGAATTGACGCAGGAACAAAAAACCGACACCGCGATAAAAAAGACGAATGTAAATACCCAAGGCCGATTGTTGATGATCTTGCTCCCCAAAAATGCGGCAATAATATGATCATTAAGTCCTGCATTAGCAATGGCTGCCATGATCGCCATAGCAAAAACACTCAGCCAAACAGCCTCTGCACCAAACGTCACCTGTAAAACATTGGTCATTGGTGCGTATCCCGTAAAAGCCAGCGCAAATATACAAACGACACTGGGCCACAGCATTTCTACCGTTGTCCACAAATAACACATGCCCACAAAAATTCCGATAATTTTCATGCCGATCGGCGTAATAGGATCCATGGGTGGAATAAATCCAATACCAAACATTAAAACTAG
>CABVBB010000061.1 GCA_902496505.1 uncultured Peptococcaceae bacterium | reverse complement strand
TTCTGGCGCTTTTTTTGTGCCTATTTGTCAGGATAGGCCAGTGGATCAATATTCTTCAGCGAAGATCTGATAGACTGGTGCACCTTCGCAGTCAGCAGGCATTCTGGTGCCAGCCAGGGCTGCAACGGTGGGGGCGATATCGATCTGGCGGATGATGCGGGAAACGGTCTCGCCGGATTTGAGGCCTTTGCCGGCGGCGAAGAAGATCGGCGCAACGCTGGTATCTTTGACGCCTAAGACTGTGGGCAGGCCGTCGCCGTGGTCAAAGGTGTAGCCTTCAGCGAGCAGGACATAGATGTCGCCGCAGTTGGGACCGCCTTGGCCGAGGACCAGAGCGTCGCGGTTGCGCAGCGCCAGGGAGACGCAGCGTTTGCCGGTGTCGGGATGTTTGTAGCTGTAGAGGTCGGTGATGATCTGCTCTTCTAATTCGTATTGGTCAGCAGGATCGACGATGCCTTCGGGATCACGGCCTTTGATATTGAGGAAGATGTGGCCGCCGCCGTTCATGATAGCGCGGGTCTTGGACCAGTCGAGCTCGCGGATATCGTTGCCGTCAGCGTCTTTCTTGAGCACGGTGTAGCCCAGCTCACGCATAACGGGAACGGTGATGCCGCTGCCGTCGGATAAGTTGACAGCGCTGTGCTCTTGGCAGACCTGAGCATGGTCGGAGAGGAAGAAGAGTGTCCAGCCTTCGTCCAGGAAGTGTTCGAAGCGGCCGATATAGTTATCAGTCTGGATATAGCCTCTTTCCATGATCTCTTCGTAAACGACCGGGTCCAGACGGCCTTCGCCGCGGTCTAATAAGTGGCGCAGGAACATATGGCCCAGGGCGTCGACGTTGTGCAGCTGGGTGAAGACCATTTGATAATCTTCTTCAGCGATCAAATAGTTGAGCGCATCCGCGGTCCAGTCGCAGGCGCGGTCCCAGCTGGCGATCATGCAGTCGTACATGATCTGCTTGTCAGTGTTGCCCATGTTGGAATCTGGTGGGCAGTAGCCAACATTTTCGACCACTTTTTTGTACAGATATTTGGGGTGCCAAACGGAATCGTTCTCAGCATCCATCGCGGCGCTGACCCAGATCTTGACTTCACTGCCGTCTTCGGCAATGTAGAGGGCACGCATGTCGCGGGTAACGGTGTATTTCTTGTCGTTTTCGATGCAGTCATCGAGGATATCTTTGGTGTAAACGTTGTTTTCCAGGATCGCCAGAGGTTCGGTGGCTTTTTTGTTTTTGAAGATGGCGACACGGTCATATTTGCCGTCAGCGTTTTTCCAGACCTGGCAGGTGCGGCGGATGAAGCCGCCGGAAAGGAGCAGGGTGAATTCTTTGGCGCCTTCGGGAGCGACGGCCCAATCTTCACCAGCATCTTTGATGGGGGAAACGCAGATATTGAACGGTTTGGTGGACAGATTGCCGACGCCGTCTTCCGGCCCCAGGATCAAGTGGAATTTGTCTCCGGCAGCGGTCATCTCCTGTACGATATCGCGGGCGTTGGATTCTTGGATCTCCAGACCGGTGATGACGCAGGCGATATTGGAGTCATTGGCGCCTTTGGGAATGAATTTGACCACTTCGGTCTTGGCATTGGCAGCGCAGATGAATTCTGCTTCGTGCTGAGCAACACCCATGTTGACCATAGCGGGCTGCGTGCCGTCAACGACATGCAGGTTGGGGCTGTCCGAGGTAGGCGGCCAAGCCACAGGCCAGTGCCAAACTAAGGTCTTGTAGCCGGCTTCTGCGGTAACGTTCCAGATCTGTTCAGCGTTGACAAAGGTGGAGCTCATGCCGTAAGTCAGGCCAAAACGATTTTCCGGCGCATGGCGGCTGAAGTCGGTGAGGCCGTGCACATTAGGCCAAACGCCGGTCGCCATGGAGGTCCACATTGGCGGGGTGCAGGTGGGCATACCACCGAGCATGAAGAGGTCTTTGCTGGCGACACCACGCTCTAAAATGCGCTTGGTGTTGGGCATTTTGCCTTCAGCCATGTACTTCATCGTTAATTTAGGGTCCATGCCGTCGATACCAACGATCATGATCTTGTCTGCAAGGGCAGTTCTTTTAGTCATCATATCTCTCTCCTTTTAAATTGGAACAGTAAAAGTGGTGTGATCAAGTGCTGAATTTGATCGGTAAGATATATAAAGAAGCCCCAAGGCTTATTTATCGGTTGTTATGAGGTTGAAGCGGTAGCCGCAGCTGACGAGTGCAGCGTAGGCTTGAGGGGTGCTGTGAGCGCGTACATCCTCCAGCGCCAGCTGATAATGGACGGCGCTCACAGCACTGGGCAGCTGCTTGAGCTGTGCAGTGAGCGCAGCGATGGCGCTCTCAGCGGTCAAACTTTGCAGCAGGTCTTGGAAGGACTGCCGCACAGCTTTGTAATCATTGGGGGAATCATACCAATAACTGCGCTGGATGATCGGTGTGCAGAGGACGCCTTGCGAGAGCAGCTGGTGGTATTTGCAGTAAGTGTCTTCCAAGGTGGCGCTGGTGTAGCAGCTGAGCTTGCTCTCGCTGCCGTAGGCAAAGCCGCTCAAGGTCTTGCCGCGCCCGGTGAGAGGTTTGTTCAGGGGCTGCGGCTGGCCATACAGTCGGTCGGCCGTTTGGAGCAGAGCTCGGTAGCGGCTGGGACTTAAGAGCTTGGCCTCTAGGGCCTGCTGGCAGGCGCCGTCAAAAAGCTGCCTGATTTCTGTCTGCAGGATATGCTCATGCAGATACGCTTCCAAAAGCGGCGCGGCGCTGTCCGTGGGCTTGGCCCCCTGCAAAAGTGCTATAGCATTGTAATAGGTCTCATCGTAAGCACTGCGCAGCGTCTGGATCAGCTCCATCTTGATCTGGAGACGGTAGCGCTGCTGTTCGCCAGCGGGAACGACGACACTTTTTAAGAGCTCATGCACCGGCGTTGGCAGAGCGTCTTCAAAAACACTCTGGTGATAATGGTTATAGAGAGACGCTCTGTCCTCGCTCAGTCGGTAAACGATCTGCTCACCGCGCTTGAATGCATAGCCATAGTAGAGAAATTCTTCTTTGAAATAACCATAAGCGGCCATTTGCTGGACGTTCATGGCGATCTGGGTATCTTTGGGCGCTGACATCATTTCACCCCCTGTGTGGCAGTGATCAAGCGTCGGATGGCGGCGGGTACTTCCAGAGACACGTGCATGCGGCTGGGATCAGGGCCGACAACGGCCGGATGATCCAAAAAGCGGCTGAACGCGTCGGACTCAAACAGCTCAGCCGTTGCACCCTGGCGGTAACAGCGGCCGTTTTTGAGCAGCAGCGTACGGTCGAATTGCGGCAGGATCTCCTCCGTATAATGGGTGATGTAGAGGATGGTCATGTCTGTGTGTTCTGCCAGGTCGCTGATGGTGCTCAGCAAAAGCTCGCGGTTATAGACATCCAGTCCGGTGGCCGGTTCGTCCAAGATCAAAAGCTCAGGAGACGCGATGAGTGCTCGGGCGATCAAGACATTTTGCCGCTGTCCTTTAGAAAGGGTGGAAAAAGGCAGCCGTTCTTTATCGGGTATGCCCAAACCTTTCAGCAAGGCCTGCGCCCGCTGGTACTGGCTGTCCGTGATGGTCAGATCACGCACCAGTGAACCTGTCAGCCCAGAGAGCACGATGTCCAGCACCGATTCCTCATGATAGACACGGTCGAAAAAGGAGCCGCTGACAAAACCGATACGCCTGCGCTTGGCCAGCACATTTTCCTCTGTATAAGGGCTGCCGAAAACCGACAGTGTGCCTTCAGAAAAATACCCATACCCGGCCAGAATGGAGACCAAGGTCGTTTTGCCGCTGCCATTGAGTCCGAAGACCAGCCAATGCTCGCCGCGCTCGATACGCCAATCGATATCCTTGAGCAGATAGCGATTGCCATAGCGTACGCCTAAGCCGCTGGCTTGGATAAGGGATTCCTTCATGCTGCCCACCTCCTAACACTCTTCCAAAACTTCATGCGAAAGGAGCAGTGTGCTTTGATTTTTAAGCAGCGTTTGGATCTCTGGGATGAAGCCATCAGCCTCCAAGAGTCCCAACGACTGGCTGTACCACGTGATGATCTCCGCTACTTGAGCGGTATTGAGCCGATCAGTCTGTTCGCCCGGCTCGAGATCAGGAAAACTATTGAAATGAAAGGCTTTGACAAAATACTCAGCGATATGATAGATCTCTGGTTCTACGCCATACTCGATGCGGTCACACTTTTGACAGAATATCTCGGTGCGGGCGGTCTCGATATCGCCGAAGAAGACCTTGCGGACTTCCAATGGTCCGCCGCAGTACTTGCAGCGGCAGCGCTCGGCTCGACCGTTTATTTCTGCTAAACGCTCAGTGAGATCAGCCATTGATGACAACCTCCTTATGTGGTGTTTTGGATTTGACTATAGTGTAGCACGCTAAAAGCAAGGCGAGAATAAGCAGTATTTTGAACGACAGCGGGGTGGTATAAAAAAACATTTGACAGATAGGTCATATAAAATATATTTTGATAGCTAGGGAGTAGATGTCTAAAAAACGCTTATTCTAAGTATTTGGGTGTCAGGCTATAATGAAGATGCTGAATTTGATCGATCTTTACTTATTCCATTTCATTTGTAGTTGCTATCTTGAAGGAGGGATTTTGATGTCTGTTGCACTGAACACAGATAAAAAGAAAATGCTGCAGTGGGGCATCACCGTTGTTTTGATGATCGCCGGATACTTTTTGCCTTTGGGCGAGGTCTATACGGCACCGATGAAGCGATTTGTGGTCATTACGATCATGGGCTTGTGCCTCTTGGCCTTTAACCTAATGAGCAGTTGGGCTATCGGTATGCTGATGCCGTCATTATGGGTCTTGACAGGCGTAACCAAATTTGCTACAGCCTTCAGCGCCTGGGTGAGTCCGACCTCGATGATGTTGATCAACGCGCTGCTTTTTGCTGCTATTTTATCAAAGACAGGATTGATCCAGCGTATCGGGTACGGCTTGATCTTAAAATCCGGAGGTACGTATTACAGCGGCGTCTGGGCGATATTGTTTGTTGGTATCGTTATTTCAGCAGTCTCTATGATGACCAACTTTATATTGATCGCTACGTTGGCTTTGGCCATGTTCAAAGCGCTTGAATTGAAGCCGACGGATAAAGCAGCTGTTCCTATTTTCACAGCAGTGATCCTGGCTGCGACGCATGCGAAAGCCATTATTTATTGTCCGCTTTCTATTGGTATTATGAACGCATCTGTGCAGGCAATTTATCCTGATATAAGTATCAGCTATATTAAGCTGCTTTTGTACAACTGGCCGATGCTGATCTTCATCCTTGGCTTTATGTGGCTGGTCTTGAAATGGTATAAATCATCCACAAAGCGTGAAGGCCAGGTCCTGGATCTGGCGGCGACGAAAGCCGTGTACCGGGCCAATTATGAGAAGCTCGGCAAAATGAGCCGCAATGAAAAGATCAGTGCTGTTTTGTTGATAGGGCTTTTTGCTTGGATGATCCTTTATCCTTTGCACAAACTGGATATCGCCTTTGCTTTCATCGGCGCTAACGTTCTTTTCTTTGTTCTGGGGATCGCTGATGACGGCGATGTCAGAAACGTCAATTTCAGTATGCACGCCGTTGTTATGGCTTTCGTAGCAGTGGGTACGGTAGCGACTTCCTTGGAACTGACGACCCTGGTTTCCAGCGGGATCGCGTCTGTTCTGAGCGGGATGGGTCATTACTGGGCTACTTTGGGCACCTTGCTCTTCGGTGTCGGCGCCAACTTCATCCTCACGCCGTACGCGATGATGTCTATGCTGCCCGCTACCGTGGCTTCCTACTGCGCGCAGATCGACTGGAGCTTCTGGCCGCACTTCAATGCCTGCTACCTGTCCAGCGATATCATCTTCTTCCCGTATGAATACCCGCTGGCCTTGATCATTTATGGTTTTGGCATGTGCAGCATGAACAACACCATCAAGATGTTTACCGTCAAAGGTCTGCTCTGCATCGCCTTCATCGCTTTGATCATGATGCCGTACTGGTATTTGATCGGCCTGTATGCGTAAGCTAAGCAATCGAAAAAGTATGCTCGAGTCCGTCTAAACCTCGTTTAGGCGGGCTTTTTTTTGCGGCCGTCTCAGCCCATCAAAAAAAGCCGCCCCGGAAAAGGGACGGCTCAGTTTAACTCTCGCGGATAGTATAGGCCAGATGATCAGAGAGGATCTTGATGAATTTTTCTGTTTGTTCGCTGAAGACAGTGCCTTTTTTGGAAATGAGGCAGAGTTGGCGCTGGAGGTTTTCTTTGATGGGGATCTCTACGGTGCCGTGGATATGCTCCACGTTGGACTTGTCTTTATAAGGCACGTCCACAATGAGCGAAACACCGTGGTTGTTGATGAGTTTTTCTTTGTAGACCTCTTGGTGTCTGAGCACGCGCACTTGACCAGTCGCTGCGCCGCCGGAAAGGGCTTGGATGAAGTCGACGAATTCTTTGCCGCTGCGGGGCGTGAAATGGAGCAGCGGGTATTTGAGGACATTTTTGAGCGAGACAGACATGTATTGGTTGAGCGGTGAGCTTCGGGAGGCGCGGCAGCAATAGCGCATCGTGCATAAGGGCTTGCAGTCGAAATCGCTGTATGGATCCAACAGCGTCTTGTTGTTGAGCTTGTAGACAAAAGCCAGCGCCACCTCGATCGACCCGTCGGTCAAGGCCGCCTTGATTTCTTCCGCTGAGCGCTCCAGCGTGCGGATGGGCATGTCAAAGTTTTTATAAAGCAGATCGGTGATAAGCTTGGGGGCAAAATTGTCCATCTCATCATAGGGGAAAAAGTTGAACACAAAGTTAGTCTGCTCCTGTTCAGAAGTGTTGCGGTGCGCAGCCAGGATCCGATCCAGCTTCTCGATAAAAGCCTCTGACGCAGCGGAGATCTCTTCGCCCAAAGGCGTGAGTTCAGTGCCCTGGAAGGAACGCTCCAAAAGCGCCAGACCGATCTCGTTTTCCATCGCCTTGATGGAGGCGCTGAGGGCTTGGGGAGAAATATGCATCTTGGTACTGGTAGCGTGCATAGAGTGACTCTTGGCTATTTCGGATAGATAACGAAGCTGATCGATACGCATCAACAGACCCTCCTAAAGATAAGCGAATGATAGTACTAAATTCCATTATAGTCAAGATAAAATAGGAATGCAAGAGAAGTCGCGAGCAGTCAGGTGTGGAGATAGCGATTTCCGCGCACGCCAAAAAAAGCCGCTGCCCGATCGTAGGGCAGCGGCTTTTTGGTGTATTAGTGGATCTCTGAGTGGAATTCCTGGAGGGATTTCACTTCGAAGGGTCTGCCTTGCTGAGCCTGGCGGATACCGGCGGCGGTGGCTTTGCCGGCGGCCAGAGTGGTCATGTAGGCGATGCGGCCTTTGATGGCGGCTTTGCGGATGTAGCTGTCATCTTCGGCGCCTTTTTTATCGTTGGGGGTGTTGATGATCAGATCGATCTGACCGTTGGTGATAGCGTCCAGGATATTGGGGCGGCCTTGCTGCAGTTTGTTGATGAACTGCGCTTCGATGCCGGCAGCTTTGAGGACATTGTAGGTGCCTTCGGTGGCAATGATCTCAAAGCCGCAGTCACTGAACTGGCGCGCCATGTCCACAACTTCGTCTTTGTCGCGGTCATTGACGCTGATGAAGACTTTGCCGGAGAGGGGGAGCTTGGTCCCGGCAGCTTCCTGCGCCTTGTAGAAGGCTTCGCCGAAGTTTTGGGCGATGCCCAGCACTTCGCCGGTGGAGCGCATTTCCGGCCCGAGAATGGGATCGACCTCAGGGAACATATTGAAGGGGAAGACCGCTTCTTTCACACCGTAGTGGGGAATGGTCTTTTCCGTCAGTTCTTTTAGGGGCGAGGGCTGGCCGGTGAGGGAGCTGGTGATGATCTGCGTGGCCAGCTGCACCATCTGGATATTGCAGACTTTGCTTACGAGAGGCACAGTGCGGGAAGCACGGGGATTGGCCTCCAGGACGTAGACTTTGCCGTCTTCAATGGCGTACTGCATATTCATCAAGCCGCAGACGTTCATTTCCTTGGCAATCCGCATGGTGTAATCTTTGATGGTGGCGACATTTTCCGGACTGATATTGAGCGAAGGCAGGATGCACGCTGAGTCGCCGGAATGGATGCCCGCCAGCTCGATGTGTTCCATCACTGCGGGCACGAAAGCGTCGGTGCCGTCGGCGATAGCGTCGGCTTCGCATTCGGTGGCGTTGTGCAGGAAGCGGTCGATGAGGATGGGCCGGTCAGGGGTGACGCCGACCGCAGCCTGCATATAAATGGTCAGACTGTCGGCATCGTGCACGACTTCCATGCCGCGGCCGCCCAAGACGTAGGAGGGGCGTACCATCACCGGATAACCGATGTGCTCAGCGATAGCCAAGGCTTCTTCTACATTGACCGCCATGCCGGATTCAGGCATGGGGATAGCGAGCTTCTCCATGATGGCGCGGAATTGGTCGCGGTCCTCGGCCAGATCGATGGTCTCTGGCGTCGTGCCCAGGATGTTGACGCCCGCTTTCTTGAGGTCAGCCGCCAGATTGAGCGGGGTCTGTCCGCCGAATTGTGCGATGACGCCCGCAGGTTTTTCCTTGTCATAGAT
>CABVBB010000060.1 GCA_902496505.1 uncultured Peptococcaceae bacterium | reverse complement strand
GGCGTAGCCGGAGGTCATGATATTCAGTACGACAGAGGTGATCAAAATGTAGACCATTAAAACGAAATAATTGCCGTTAGCCCAGCACATCATACGGTAAGCAATACGGGACAATAGTCCGCTGTCCTGCAGTGTGGCGGCCATAAACAGAGCGCCGATGACCAAAAGGCAGGTGGTGCTTACCCAGGGCGACATGGCTACATTGGCCGGTGCACAGCCGGTGGCGATGTACAGGCCGGATAAAAGCATAGCGACGATCATATTTGGCACGATCTCAAAAGCGGCCAGAGATAAACAGAAAACGGTGATCGCTAAAAACAATTTTGTACTATGGGTGTAGATGCCTTGCTCTGGAATGATCAGGCAGGCGACGGCTAGGCCGCAGGTGATGCCCCAAGCGATCAAATCTTTTTTGTTGATAGTCTTTACGTTTGACATAAGCTCCCTCCATTTTTAACGGACCTGTTGCCGTTAATTCTTTTAAAACTGTTGAGCGGATTGATTGGTACGCTTCAGTTGAACAAATGGACGATGTACACTTATTCATTTTGGATCATTAGCTTTTATTAGGGCGCCTTATCTAAGCTATATTTCATTTATATCACGGGGCGATCTAAAATACAAATTGTGTATATTCATAGCTTTTGGGATCGTCATAACAAAAATTCATAGAGCCTAAGAGTAAAATACGCTCGAGAAGCCTGCTTATTTTCAAACAGGGAATTTTGTGCTATGATAAAGGAAATATACTTCCGACAAAATTAGATATTTTTGGTTATGAAGGGGAGAAAAATCATGCGTATCGAACAGCTTCTTTACCTTGTAGAAGTAGCCAACTATCGATCCATCAGTGTGGCTGCTCAAAATCTCTTCACCACGCAGCCTAATATCAGCAAAGCGCTGAAAGCTTTGGAAACAGAGTTGGATATGACGTTTTTTACCCGGCAGAAAAATACCCTTATTTTTACGGAAGAGGGTCTGGCAGTCACCGAATACGCCCGTGCTATCCTCAAGCAGGTGGATCTGCTCAAGGCTTATGCTCAGACGCATCGTCGGCCGCCAGAACCTTTGCAGGGAGAACTCAAGATCTTGTACCCACCGCAGATCCGGCACATGCTTTCGGAGGTGTTTTCCATCTTTCATGAGCAGCATCCACAAGTCGTGCTTTCTTTATTGGTTTCGGAGACGACGCAGATCTTGGAAAACATCCAGCAAATAGATGCGGATGTTTTTTTCATCAACTTTAATTCCAATGACACAGCAGCCAAAAATTTGCTGGAAAACTTTCATTCTGACAGCTATGAGCTGTCGTTTTTGCTCAGTGAGCGGCTGTATCTCTTCGCTGCGCCGACCCAGCCCTTTGCAGACAAAAAGGAGATATCCTTCAAGGAACTTTCGGATATCCCTCTAGGCTGCGTGAAGAACGAGCAGGGGCAGTCGGATTTCTTGATCGGCATACTGGCTGAAAAATATGGCTGCACCTTTTCCCTATCAGTCAACGACAGTGACCTGCTGCTGCAAAAATGCCTCTCTGGCTATTGTTCAGCAGTGATCACGCCGACCTCCATATCGCGTTATCATAAGCAGTTTGGCAAGATCATCCCCATCCAGGACAATGTCTACAAAAATGTGCACATGGCCACCAGTACGGTCCCTGCCAAGCGAGACTTGATCCAAGCTTTTTTAACGATTCTTTCTGAACAAGTGGCAGAGTGCAAGCTATCAGCACCGCTTTAAAAGCATGGCAAAAAGCCGCTTTGGAATTTTTTCCAGAGCGGCTTTTAACGTGCGTGCTATTTATATTTTGATCGGTTTGATATCGGCTTGTGAGGATACAGCGCTATGGAGAAAACGGATCAACTCTTGGGTGTGACGGGAGAGCGGAGCGTCTTTTTTGAGGACGTAACCAAAGGTAGAGAGGATGCTTTCTTTGAGCGGGATATTGATCAGATCGTTGGTTTGTGAGGGCGGGAGAGGGCTTTTTTCTGGGGCGTAGCCCAGCAAATAGCCGTGACCAGCGGCAGCCATGCAGTGAGCTGATCTGTTATTAGATTCCCAGATGATCTTACGCGGCGTACCTATTTTGCGGATAAAGCTCATAGCGGATTGCTCCAGGCTTTCGCCGATGCAGATCAGGGGATAGGCAAGCAGTGTCTTGCAGGAGATGGTTTTGTAAGCGGCGAGGGGAGAGTGGGTGCTGGCAATGCAGTAATAGTAATAGGTAAAAAGGGGATAAAAAAGCAGGTCGTCATAGAGAGAGGGATGGATGCTTTGACCATCCATGGTGCTGATATTGGTCAGGGCGATCTCCACTGAGCGCTGCTCGACTTCGTCCAGGATATGGAGGTAGGAATTGTAACGGATGTTGACTTGGAGATCAGGCACAGCGCTATAAAGCCTGGCTAAAAAAGTGGGGAAGAAGTAGCCTAGCCCTGGCGAGCTCAAAATAGAGCAGGGATTATCAAAGAGAAAGGTGTCGCTGCTGGAAGTATCGTTCAGATGGCTGAGACTGTCGGTGAACTGGACAGCAGCATTCAGGAGCCGCCGGCCTTGCGGCGTAAGAGTGACGCCGTGGCGGGAGCGCTCAAATAAGGTAACGCCCAATTCGGTCTCTAAATGGATGAGGGTACGGCTGAGCGCCTGTGGAGAGATATGCAGCTCTCTGCTGGCAGCATTGATAGAGCCTTTTTGAGAGGCGGCAATGAAATAGTACAGCTGTTCAAGCGTCATGGTGAGATACCTCCATAAGGTAGAGTAGCAAGGATGATCAAATAGAAATAGTAGCATAGCCAAAGCGGTCGTGTCCAGCGTGCTTCTGCAGACGGATGATATGTAAAAAGGCGGTGTTTTTACGCTCAGCGCAAAGAACACCGCCTTGTGGGCAAGCGTATTTCGTATTTCGATCAAGCTGTTTTAGGCAAAAAACTTAAAGATGAAACGGACATAGAAAATGCCTACAGTGAGGAAGGTGACAGCCCAGGCGATCACGGTGGCGAAGGTGGCTTTGTAGAGATCCTTTGGCTTCAGCCAATCGGACAAGCCGAAAAGGATAGCGACCTGACCGCTGGCTGCCGGGCAGAAGATGGCCAGATGCATGGAGATCAGCAGTAAGGTCATCAATACCCAAGGATGGAGGCCAAGGGGCACGAAGGCGGCGGCAGCGATATTCATGAATAAAAAGCCCATGATCATATTGTTGAAAAAGTTGGTCAGCAGGAAGAGCGCTCCACAGAAGATCAGCATAAAGAGGTAAGGTGATTTGATGGTCATGATCGGCGAAAGCAGCTTGACGATGAAGACGTTGATGCCCGTATCTGGATTGGAAAGGATGGGGGAAAGAAGCATGATGACGACCATCATGAAGAAGGCATCCCAGATCACGTTGTCTTTGGCGATCTGATTAAAATTCATAATAGGCTTGCCGTCAACGCGAACGATGACCAAGATCAGGCAGGCAATAAAGGCTAGACCAGTGAAGCCTAAGGAGTTTAAGATCTTTGCCAAAAAGAAATCTGCTGGCAGGAAAGCAGGGAGCAGCAGGGAGACGATGATACCAATGAAGACAACGGTGGTGACGATCTGACGAGGGCCCATTTCGCGTTTGGCGACTAAGTTGGAGGTATCAACGTTGGCCAAGGCGCTGACATCGGGTTTGAAAATATATTTACAAACAAGGAAGTAAACAACGAACAGAAGCAGGGTCACAGGAATAACGGCCAGCATGTAGGTGGCGAAGTTGATCATGCCGATCTCAGGCACCATGCGGCTGAAGGCACTCAGCATAACGAGTCCAGTGCCGTGGAAGGGAAGGATAAAGGAGCCCAGGGCAACCCCGATGATGGTGCCTAAGAGCATGAGGGTCACATAAGACGAGTAGGGTTTGAAATGGTAGGCCTTGAATACGCCATACCAAATGCCCCAGACAAAAAACATGGCGATGAAGTTATTGCTCAGCGCAACGACGACATAAGCAATGAAGCAGATCATAGCCGAGGCAGCCCAGGGCCGGCCCCGCAAAAACTTGCGTGACAGCAGCCAGCCGGCAAAAATTTCAGTGATACCGACATCGATCAGGCAGCCGACGACGATGAACATCATAACGCAGAAAATAACGATATCATTGCCAAAACCTTGTACGACGATTTCAGAAACGGTATAAAGTCCCGTAAAACCCAGAGCAACCATGGCCATCAAGCTGGGCACTAAAAGTCCAGCAAAGCCCCAGCCATAGATCAGGCCAACAAAAACACATAAAACGTTAACGCCTATCGTTGTCAAGCCGTAAAAGGGCGGGATAAAGTAGTGCAGGATAAACATACAAAAGAAGACGACCAAGTAGTGCAGCCAAGTGAGGTCTCTTTTAGCAGGGGCAGTTTCAGTAGTAACAGCAGCCATTTTACTCTCCTCTTTTCTTTTGAAAGTATCAGCAATAAAGGGATCTGTCCTATAAAAGCTGGCTCAGCCAGGCGAGCGGCTGATCTATCATCGTCTCATACTGGCTAAGCCTGTCTTAAAAAGGTGTTGAAGTCTAGAGTTCACTATCCTCCAGGATCTGGTGCACGATGGAGCCTTCGCTTTGCGCTGGCAGGCGGATACCACCGATATAAGCGAGCGTTGGAGCGACATCCACTTGACGGATCACGCGGTCAGTGACCAAGCCTTGCTTGAAGCCGGGGCCGGCAGCAACGAAGATCGGTGAGACCGAGGTGTCCGCATAGCCCAAGGTGGTGGAGAGGGAATCGCCGTGGCAGCGGTTGGTGCCTTCGTTGGTCCAGTAGACCAGATCGCCGGTCTCAGGGCCGTCTAAACCCAGGATAGCGGCATCTTTGTTGCGCAGGACGATGGAAACGACACGATTGCCATACTGATCGCGGTAATTGTAGAGGTCATTGATGATCTGCTCTTCCAAAGCGTATTTGTCTTCAGGCTCGACGATGCCATATTTGTTGCGGCCCTTGAGATTGATCCAGATGTAGTTGCCGCGGACGGCCAGCGCTCGGGTATTGGCCCAGTCGATCTGCTTTTTGAGCTTGCCTTCTGGCGTTTTGACCAAACTGGTATAGCCCAGCTTGTACATGATAGCGGCATTGACGCCCAAAGGATCGCCTAAATTAGTCGGCATTTCTTCGTAGCTGGTGAGAAGTCCGTGGTCAGAGGTGACGACCAGCGTCCAGCCCTCGTCCAAGAGATGGAGGAACTGACCGAAATATTTGTCAGTATCTTTGTAGACTTCTCGCATGAAGTCTTGATAGACGTTTTCGTCAGTGTTGGAACGCTGGCGGTTTTTGGCCCACATCCAGAAATTATGACCAACACAGTCAATGTTGTGCAAGTGGGAGAAGATGATCTCATAGCCATTTTGGGCGATGACGGCATTGAGCGCTTTGGCCTGCCAGCTGGTATAGTTGGCCCAGAAAGGCAAGTGATAGGCTCTGACCAGCTCGGGATCGACGGCACCGCCGGAAGGAACGGGCGGGACGTAGCCGGCGGCTTGGATCACCTGTTGATAAAGCGAGCGGGGATAAAACAATTCATCACGGGTGTAATCCATGGCGCTGCTGAAGATCATCCGTACACGTGAGCCGTCAGGAGCGATCTCCCAAAGGGTCGCTATGCGGTTGCAGTCGATGACCTTATCCTCCAGCTGATACTGGTCAACGATTTGGAAGTCGGTCGCCAAAGCGCCTTTAAGAACAGTGATAGGTGTTTCGTCTTTTTTGCTGCGATAGAGGGCAATGGTATCATAAATGCCTTCAGCGTTTTTGAGGATGAGCGCATAGCGGCGGACATAGCCTTTGAGCAAGAGAAGAGTGAATTCTTTAGCGTCTTCTGGTGCTTTGGCCCAGCCGGCAGCAGGCTTGATAGGCGTGAGTACCCGGGGATTGAGATCGTCCTCCATGCTGCCTTCTCCATCGGTCAGCGACAGCATGATGTTGGTCACCGGTTTCAAGCTGAAGGCGATGGCGCTGATATCAGAGGGAGCATCATCGACCTCTAGGTCGTCAATGATGCAGCCTGCGCCGGCTGCAGTATCGTCAGAAGTTTGGAGGATCAGTTCTGTTTGGGCTTCTGATGCTTCCACGATGTAGGCGCCGTCACGCATGGCAATGCCCATATTGATGGCCGCAGGCTGGGAACCGTCAACGACGTGCAGATTGGGGCTCTCTGAAGTTGGCGGCCAGGAACTGCCCGGCCAATGCCAAACTAAAGTTTTTTTGCCGGCTTCAGCAAAAACATTCCAGATCTGTTCTGCTCGGCAGTTTTTGGAGTCCAAATTGTAATTGATGGCGTCCAGATCATGGGGATCCTGCCGCCAGAAGCAGGTGATGCTGTGAGTGTTGGGATAAGCGCCGGTGGCCAGTGTCGTCCACATGGGCGGGGTGATGGTGGGATGAGCGCCTAATAAAACGAGATCGTCCCGATGGACACCACGGTCCATGATGGTCTTGAGATTGGGCATGGCGCCTTCATCAACAAATTTTTTGCTCAGGCGTGGGTCCATTCCATCGACGCCTAAAACGATGATCTTGTCTGCTAAAGTTTTGCGTGTCATTGCTAATCGCATCCTTTCTTATGTGAGATAAGTATTAAATCAGCTTATGGGTATATTATAAAATAGCACAAAAGCATTGCATAGAATCTGTTTATGCGCTAAAAAGTCGGTTTATCAACCATTTGGTTGGGGAAAAGAAAGAATTGTTTGGCGTTCCTTGTGACAAACTTCACAGTGGATCTGGCGGTTGGAAAAAGATTTATTTCAGCGTGCAGTGAAAAATGGCTTGACAATTCCTGGTGAGGAGTGCTATTATCACTATCAAGAAAACGAAAAGACGAGGACAGAGGAAAGTAGGCTGTTGATATTGCCAGACAGGGAGGAAGCGTCAAGACTGGAAGCGCTTCTGTGGTGAGAATGGCTGAAGTTCCCTCTTGAGTTGCCGCGCTGAAATGGTGAGTAGGTGCGGACGGCAGCCACCGTTATTGGGCTAGGACAAGTGAGTGTGTCTGAATGAGCTGAGCCAGATTTTTGGCTAAATTGGGTGGTACCGCGGAGTCAAACCTTCGTCCCTTACAGGAGATAATTCTGTAGGGGTCGGAGGTTTTTTTGTTTTTCTGCAAAAAGCGCAGGACAAATAAGCGAAGGTATTGCACAGCAGGTCGAGGGCATACACTTAAAAAAACACAAAAAAGGGGCGTTTCAAAATGAAAAAGAGTTTAAAAATGATTTCAGCAGCATTAGTTTTGAGCATGGGGCTGGGGCTTACCGCCTGCGGCAATGGCAACAAACCGGCGGAAGCTGATCCCAAGACGGAACAGCCAAAGGCTGAGCAGACAGAAATGGTCAACGTGGGCATCATCCAGTACATGGAGCATGGTTCGCTGGATCTGGCTAGAGATGGCTTCATCGACGCTATGGCGGAAAACGGCTTCACTGAGGGCGAAAATGTCACCTATGATTTCAAAAATGCGCAGTCTGATCAATCCAATCTCCAGACGATCGCTCAGCGTTTCGTAGGCAATAATGTGGATCTCATCTGTGCCATTGCGACACCGGCTGCTCAGACTGTAGCCAATTCGACGGGCGATATTCCGATCGTAGCGAC
Source organism: uncultured Peptococcaceae bacterium (assembly GCA_902496505.1). Lineage (GTDB taxonomy): Bacteria > Bacillota > Peptococcia > Peptococcales > Peptococcaceae > CABVBB01. The sequence goes on along the minus strand of CABVBB010000060.1, from coordinate 1,017 downwards.
CGCTGTCACCGATTATGCTGAAGCAAAGCTGGTGGAGTCCAATGAGAAACCCGGCCACAATGTCACTGGCGTCAGCGATATGGTCTCCATCAGTGATCAGATCGATCTCCTGCTCAAATTCAAGCCGGATGCTAAGGCTGTGGGCGTGATCTATTCTTCCAATGAGGTCAACTCCGAATTGCAGGCGGCTATTGCGAAGGACTATATCACCAGCCTGGATCTGGAATATGTCGAAGCCACGGTCACCAATGTCAATGACATCCAGCAGGCCGCTCAGAGCCTCTTAGGCAAGATCGACGTGCTCTACGTGCCGACTGATAATACCTTAGCTTCCGCGATCCCCACTTTGGTCCAGGTGACTGACGAAGCCAGCCTGCCTATCGTTACTGGCGCGACCTCCATGGTCTCTGACGGCGCTTTGGCAACCGTGGGCATCGATTATTACAAATTGGGCAAACAGACCGGCGTTATGGCGGCTAAGATCTTAAAAGGCGAAGCAGAACCAGCAACCATGCCTATCGAGACGGCTAATGACACCATGCTGGTGCTCAATAAAGAAGTGGCTGACCGCTTAGGCATCACCGTTCCGGAAGATATCATGGAGGGTGCCCAGATCGTTGGCAGCGAAGCTCAGTAATCGGGAAGATTTTCACTTGGATTGGGTATTGCTAAAACGGGAAGAACTGGGTAGAATGGTTGTAGCAATACAGTGCTCAGCATAATAATTTTGTAGGATGGAAGGATGATGGTAATGAAGAAGATTTGGAAAATGATGGCGATGACTTTGGTCATGGGGATGACGGTGAGCATGGCGGCCGGCTGCGGCAATCAAGGCAGCACGCCTCAAGAGCCTGCCAACGATCAAAAGCAAGCAGAACAGCAGGCACCTGAGGCCAAGGATATGTACACCGTTGGTGTCGTTCAGCTGGCGGAGCATGACGCGCTCACCAAAGCCAACAAGGGTTTTGTGGACGGCTTGGCTGCCGAAGGTTTTGAGGAAGGCAAAAATGTCACCAT
>CABVBB010000059.1 GCA_902496505.1 uncultured Peptococcaceae bacterium | reverse complement strand
AGTTTTTTAGCTCTCATATGCGCCGCCTCCTAAAGATATAATATAAGAATAGTATAGCATATTTATATTTTATTTTGTTACTACCTTCATAAATTGGTTTTCGATAACTAGAAATACTTAGAAAGAGACATAAAAAAGCGCTAGACTCAAGGTCTGGCGCTTTTTCAGCGTTCGATATTGCCGCAGAATATGTTTGCCGCTATACTTGAAAAAAAGGGGGAGAAATAATGAAGAGAAAAAAAGAGATCAGCTTGATATTGATCGTGCTGGCCGTTCTTGTGATTTCTGCGCTGGCTATAGGCTATCATTTCAAACAGGTCAAAATAGCAGAGAAACAGGTCAAGGCGGCTGAATCGGAAAATTTAAAAGCCGAGTGGACATGGCTGAATGATGATATTAGTTTTAACCAATCTATGGCTAAGGGTCTGTCTATCCTGTTTGGGCCGTCTGGATATGTATTTAAAGAGGGAGATACAGATGGGTATTATGTGGAGATGGAGCATATCAAGGATCTGGGACAGGGAAGCATCATGATGGCCGCGTTTATGAATGAACCGATGCAGATCGAAAAGCTGGATCTAGAATATCAGATCTACCAAGTTGAGCAGGATAAAGAAGTAGGCGTTTACAGCCAGATCATCCCATATCCGTCCAATGGCTTAGAGCCGCATAGCTTTTATGAATACGATTTTGAGGTCGATTATTGGGATCAAGACATTTTCGAAAAAGGACAGCAATTTATCATTCGGCTCAAACACTCTAATACGTGTGATTATTATTTGGCCGAAGCCGATTTTCACGGGATGGTCAGTTTGGTGAAAACCAATGTTGTTCGTTATGATGAATTTAAAGTAGAAATACGATAACAAAGAAGCATTCCAAAAGCTGATGATATACTGCAAGTATATCAAAAATGCCCCTGACGAAAATAGCAGGCAGTTTTCGTTAGGGAGTATTTCAATTTATTGTGTCAGCAGCGGTATATGGCAAAGCCCAAATGATATTGCTGGTAAAAGTGAAGATGAACGCAGAAATTATGTTTTTGATGCTGACTTGCTGCAATTAAACTTAGGGCAAACTATTTTCCGAAATGGATAGCATTAAAGTGTGGGGGGACTTTAATCGTCTCTATCGTGGCAGGTATAATGGTGTATGCCATCTGCAAATGGCTGGATAGAGACCATAAAAGCGACAACTAGCCAAAATGAAAGCCCCAGAGCCGTAATCTCTGGGGCTTTCATTTTTGTGTTTGTTATGATAACATACGTTTCTTGTCTCTGATGACAGTATAGCATTTTCTATCATCAGTTTCAAGTATGAGCAAGCATAAAATTTTTATACGTTTGCTGTTTTTTTGCAGCGAGTGTGCTCAGGTCATGTTGTCGCGCAGGGCGTCGATGATATTTTCTTGGCGCAGTTTGCTGGTGGTGTAGAGCATGGTGATGAAGATGATGAGGAACACGCCGAGGGTGCTGGCGGCCATACTGGCTAAGGGGAGAGAATAGGTGATGTCTGCGCCGCCTGCGGTCATGCCGCGGTAGATGAGGTAGGAGAGGACGAGGGAGATGGGCAGGCCGTAGAGCAGGGTGCGTGTTCCGTAGAGGACGCATTCAAAGCGCATCATCCGGCCGAAATCGCGGTCGTTCATGCCGATGGAGCGGAGCATGGCCAATTCGCGCCGTCTGAGCTTGATATTGGTGGAGATGGTGTTGAAGACGTTGGCGATGGCGATGAGGGAGATCATGCTGATGAATACGACAGTGAAGAGATCGACGATGAAGGAGAGGTTGCGGTTCTCTTCGAGGATGCGGTGGAGATCGTAGAGTTGATAATCAGCGGTGATGGCTTGGCCGTCAAGGATGGTCTGCATGGCGCTGGTGGTCTGCTTGGGGGTGTCTGACCAGAAGGTGAGGCCCATTCTGGTGGGCGCGGGCAGGTCGGCGAACTGGGCTTTGAGGGGATAGGGCGCGACGGCGATGAGCACATAATTTTTGGGGAGCGTATCGCTGGGCGTTGGGTCGAGGGGATAGGTATCGACGCATTGGGCGTGCAGGGTCTTGGCGGCTTCGCCTGCGCTGATGGACAGATCGAGGGAGCGGTCGATGAAAATATCGAAATTGCCGGGAAGTTTGCCGACAACGATCATCTGGGGATCGTCTCCGGTATAGTCGGCTAGCGCAAGCCCTTGTTCGCGGAGAAAGTTGTCGTAGATGGCGGGCTCGATGAATTGGATATCCATGGTGAGGGGCAGGATGTCCGCTGCATCAGAGACTTCAAGCGCTGCTTGGGCCTGGGGAGTGAGTGACTGCACGGGGACTGGACAGGTGTAGGTGAGGAGGAGGGTCTGATAGGTGCTTTTGGTCACGCCGGGGGCGGTTTGCAGCTGATCAGCCAGCTGGAAAAAGTCGTCTTCCGTCATTTCTTGGGTGTAGAAGGCAATATCGCCGTCCATCTGCACGGTGGAATGCTGGGTGATCTGATCGAGGGCGCCGCCGAAGACGCTGGCGGAGACGAAGAGGATGACGCTGAGGGCCAGAGAAAGGATGATGCTGCGGTAGCGCCGCTTGTTGCGCTGAAAGTTTTTGACAGCCAGCGTGCCTTCTAGTCCGCAGAGCCGCTCGATCCTGGGGGAGGTGCGGACTGCTTTGGCATCTACTTTGATGGTGTCGTTTTGGCGGATGCAGGTCATGATGGGGACGCTGGCGGCTTTTTTGGCGGGGATATAGGCGGAGATGAGGATGGTGAGCAAACTGACGGCGGCTGCGATGAGCAGGGCAGGCAGGGAGACGGAGAGCGTCAGGGGCACATTATCGTACATCACGTTGCTAAAATTTTTGGCGACAAGGAGGATGACGAGCTGGACGCTGGGAATGCCGACAAGGATGCCTAAGGGGATGCCGATGAGGCTGATAACCAGTCCTTCGAATACGACGGCGTGGCGCAGCTGTTTTTCGGTGGCGCCGACGGACATGAGGATGCCGAATTGTTGGGTGCGTTCACCGAGGGAGATGGTGAAGGCGTTGTAAATTAGGAGCACGGAGCCGATCATGATGAGCAGGATGAGGATAGCGCCGATGGCGTAGAGCATGGTGTTGAACAATTGGTCGCCGGAGAGGCCGTAAAAGCGCAGCACGTTGTCGTTCAAGACGTAGGGCGAGCTGCCGGAGAGGCTGGCGGCGTAGCTTTTGGCGTCTTTGGCATCGTGGAGCGTGACGAAAAGGCTCTGACTGGCGGCTGGTCGGCTGGGATCGGCGGTGGTGATCAGGGTGTAGCCGGGCGCGGAGAATTCTTCAAAGCTGGGGCGCTGGCAAATGCCGACGACGGTGTAGGTTTTTTCGGTCTCTGGCACGAGCGTTTCTTGACCTTGGCAGTAGGGATCGTGCTGGTTGAGCGTTTGACCAAGGGCGCTGCGGCTGCCGAGGAGAGCGGTAAAGGTATCGCCGATGGCGAGCTTGACGCCGCCGTTGGCTGCTAAGTGGGCAGGGACCAGGACTTCGCTGTCATTTTGCGGCAGGCGGCCGGAAATGAGGTCGATGGGAAGCGTGGTCAGGGCATCGTTTTGCATACCGGCGATGAAGAGATAGGGTTTAGCGGGATTTTTGCCGTCGGTCAGCTGAGCGTAGCCGACATTGTCATAGACTGCTGCGTGGTCAACGCGTGCATCGCTGATCTGATCGGGCAGCAAGGTATCGCTGGTATTGGTGAAGGCGACGTGCCAATCGCCGTATTTGGCTATAGCGCCATTGACGAGATAATTTTGCAGGGAGACGGCAAAGGTAGCGACGGCGGTGACCATGGCTGTGGAGAGGATGACGCCGATGATGGTGACCAGTGTGCGGGTGCGGCTTTTTTTCAGGCTTTGCAGGGTTATTTTCTGGAAAATAGTCATGGACGCACCTTCTCATCTCGTACGACGCGGCCGTCTTGGATACCGATGATGCGGTCGGCTTGCAGCGCGATATTTTCATCATGGGTGACGATGATGAGGGTCTGGCCGTAGCGTTTGTTGCTGAGCTTGAGGAGCTCGATGATCTCTTTGCCGTTTTGGCTGTCCAGGCTGCCGGTGGGTTCGTCGGCGAGCATGACGGCGGGGGCGTTCATCAGAGCACGGCCGATGGAGACGCGCTGCTGCTGACCGCCGGAAAGCTGATTGGGCAGATGGTCGCGCCGTTCGGAGAGGCCCAAAAGCTGCAGAAGTTCTTCGAGCCGCTCTTGATTGACGCGGCGCTTGTCCATGAGAATAGGCAGGGTGATGTATTCGACGACATTGAGAGTGGGGATGAGGTTGTGGAATTGGTAGATGAGGCCGACTTGCCGGCGGCGGAAGATGGCCAATTTTTCACGGCTTTGGGCGTAGACGTCTTGGCCGTTCAGATAGACGTGGCCGCTGGTGGGGATGTCCACACCGCCGATGATGTGCAGGAGGGTGGATTTGCCGCTGCCGGAGGGGCCGATGATGGCGATGAATTCGCCTTGTTCGATAGTGAGTGAGACGTGGTCAAGGGCGGTGACAGTGTTGGCGCCTTGGCCGTAGACTTTGCAGAGGTCTGAGATCTCGATGAGCTCCATAAAAAATGCCTCCATTCGTTTGATTGATAGCTTCATCATAAGTCCGGCGGCTGACAGCTGGGTGACTTTTTGGTGAGAGAATCGTCACTTGGGGAAACGAATGGTGAAGAGCGCGCCGCCTTGGGGGTGATTGGCGGCGGTGATAGTGCCGTTTTGGCGGGTGATGATCATTTTGCTTAAGCTCAGGCCGATGCCGTAGCCGGTGGAGGCCTTTTGGCCCTGGTAGAAGCGGTCGAAGAGGCGGGGGATATCTTGGGGGGCAAAGCCTGGGCCGCTGTCGTGGATGGTGAGCTGGGTATAAAGGGGCGTGTCGGTGCCGATGATGGTGATGCGGCCGCCGTCACCGGCGTTTTCCAGGCAGTTTTTGAGGATATTTTGCAGCGCTTCTGCCAGCCACTGCTGGTCGGTGGTGAGCAGGGCATCAGGCGGGAGATCGGTCTCTACGGTGATGTCATGCAGCTCGAGCGCAAGGGTCAGCGGACGCAGGGCGGAGTTCAACAGTTCTGTGAGGGTCACGGGCGCACTTTGGAAGACGATCACGCCGGCATCCAGCTTAGAAAGCTTGAGCAGAGCGGTGAGTAGCCAATCCATACGCACCAGGAGTTCCTCTGCTTCGCGGACATAGGCGCGGCGCTGGCGTTCATCGGGGCAGTCGGCGATGAGGGAGAGGAGGATATTGACGGAGGTGAGCGGCGTGCGCAGCTGGTGAGCGATATCGGCCAGGCTGTCGGCCAGATGGATCTTGTCTTTTTCGAGGGCGGCGTTCTGCTCGCGGATGCGCAGGGTCATTTTGGTGATCTCGCTTTGCAAAATGGAGAGCTCGCCTTCGTCCACTTCGTCGATGGTCAGACGGTCGACGTTGTGCAGCACCAGATCGATCTGGTAGGAGAGGTCGGCGAGGTGGGCGTAGCGGGCGCGGGTGAAGAACAAAAAGGACACGCCAAAAACGGCGGCGGAAACCATGCATAGGATTCCGGCCGCCGTACTGATCGTAAAGCCTGCCAGGGCAGATACTGCACTAAGCGTTATAAAGAGTGCGGCGAACCGCCTGAATTCTCTATTGCGCAGCATACTGATCCCCCAATCGATAGCCCATGCCGCGCACGGTCAAAATGATCTTGGGCGCAGCTGGGTCGTCTTCTATTTTTTCCCGCAAACGTTTGATATAGACGGTAAGCGTATTGTCATTGACAAATTCACCGCAGGCATCCCATAATTCGTCCAGCAGACGGCTGCGGGTGATGATCTGCCGGGGATTATTGATAAAGATGAGCAGCAGGCGGTATTCTAACGCGGAGAGCGTGATCTCGCGGCCGTTTTTGCGGACTATGCCGCTGGCGGTGTCGACGCTGAGCCCCTGGATGGCAAAGAGGGAAGTCGTGCGGCTTTGCTGGCGCAGGGCGGCCTTGATGCGGGCGATGAGTTCGCGGGGGCGAAAGGGCTTGGTGATGTAGTCGCAGGCGCCTAGATTCAGGCCGGTGACGACGCTGGCTTCATCGCCGGAGGCGGTGAGGAAGAGCACGGGGATATCTTCGAGAGCTTTGATCTCTGTGCAGAGGGTGAAGCCATTGCCGTCAGGCAGCGCGATATCGATCAGCGCCAAGTCGAATTTCTGCGGGGCGAAGAGCGCCAGTGCTTGGCTGTATGCAGCGGCATGGGTCACACTGAAGCCTTCCGCGTGCAGCAAAAGCTGGAGGTTTTTGGCGATGAGCGCATCGTCCTCTACCAAAAGCAGCGTGGTCATCTGAGCTCGTCCTTTTTGTAGCGTTTGAGGCGCAGCACGAGATTAGCCACATTGAGCAGGAAGATGACGACGAAGACCGCGGCGAAGATGAGATTGCCGCCTAGGATGAAGAGAATGATCAGCGTCGTGCACAGCAGCAGACTGATGATATAGAGGATGATCTCGAGTTTTTTTCTCATGGGAAACGCTCCTTTCGATCGGATCAGGGATGGGGCAGCGCGTTTTTATCAGTATTGTGAGATAAACAACACGTGTCTGTTTCACGCGAAACATTTGTTTGGCGCGAACGGGTGATGATCATTTATTTTCGACGATGACGTCCAAAGCTTCCAGCTCTTTTTGCAGCAGTTCTTTTTGCTCAGGCGTGAGTCCGCAGATATAGCCGCCGTGTTCGGTGAGTGCTTTGATAGCGACGAGATCGCCGGAGGTGTAGAGACGAATGGTCTTGACCACAGCCAGACGGTGTTCGTCGCTTACGCGTTTGACCAGGAGAACGTTGTACATGGTGGGATCAAAAGCAGGGTCGTTGCCGGGAATGATGACCACATTACCGTCGTGCGGGGCGTTGTTTTGGCGGGCGCGCTGGTAAAAAAACGCGCAGCCTGCACCCAGCAGGGCCAGGGGAGCGGCAGCTTTGATAATTTTTTTCATGATCGATTCCTCCTCGCGGAATGGTTCGCAATGATAGATACCATTATATTACCACAAGATAGGGCCGCTGTCCTGCAAGTGGGCGGAAGTTTTGTCCACAGCGCATAAAAAAGCCCGTCCTGCCAATAAAAAGGCAGAACGGGTAAAAGAGGAGGAAGCCAAATTTGGTGATACAAGGCGTTGAAGCCGTTTGGCGATTTCATCCATATAGCGGCCGTCAGTGCCGCAGTGCGCGGATATTTTGAGCAAAACGGACTATCCCAAAGGATCATTATTCAGCTGCGCCGTCCCGTTCAGTAAAGGCAAGGGGAGAGATATTGGCTTTGATATCTCAAAAGTGAGCGTGGACGGCGGGCTGATCAGTAAAGGCTGCGCCAGCGCCTCAGAGGCGGCGATGCGCGGGTGGATGCAGTGGTGTCTCAATTAGAAAAATTTTTTGATAAATATTTGGTCGATCATTTCTTTATACTCTTATTATAACAAGTTCATCATCGTGCAACAAGTGGCCAATATTTGAGAACTCACATTACTGCCATTTATAGACCTGTGAAGGATGGTGCATGGCAAAAACTGCGGCCAAAGGCGGCGTGCGCTCAGCAGATGGTACAAACGAGGCTTTATTTATCCGGCTGTTCGTGAATGTGAATTTTAGTCTGTATAAGCTTATTGGTTATATCAAAAATTAAACGAAATTATCTTGTTTACAAACAGCGCCAATAAGGTACATAATAAAAGCAAGGATGATTTTGAATAGCATCACGGTGATAGAAATAAAGGAGGAATGTTTATGTTGTTAGAAGGAAAAGTCGCTATGGTTACCGGCGGTACCCGCGGTATCGGCTTTGCAACGGTAAAAACATTTTTAGATAATGGCGCAAAAGTGGCTTTGTGTGGATCTCGGATGGAGACAGTGGACAAAGCATTGGCAGAGCTCAAAGAGATCGATCCCAACTATGAAGTGATCGGCTTTGCGCCAAATTTGATGGATCAAGCAGCCATCCAGGAAGCTATGGATCAGATCGTCGCCAAATGGGGCAAGCTGGACATTTTGGTCAACAATGCCGGCATCAGCCAAAGCACCAAGCTCTATGATTACAAAGCAGGCGAGTTTGAAAAAGCCATGGATCTCAATGTGGTCGCTGTCTTCAACGCTACTCAGCTGGCTGCCAAGATCATGCGCGAGCAGCACGCAGGCGTCATCTTGAATACGTCCTCTATGGTCAGCTTGTACGGCCAGCCCGCAGGCGTCGGCTATCCGACTTCCAAATTTGCTGTCAATGGCTTGACCAGATCCCTGGCCCGTGAATTGGCACCGGATGGCATCCGCGTCAATGCTGTAGCGCCTGGCGTTATCAAAACGGATATGGTCGCTAATCTGGGTCAAGAGATGGTCGATCGTCTGGCCGCTACTATCCCCTTGAAACGTTTAGGCGAGCCTCAGGATATCGCCAATGCGTTCCTCTTCCTGGCCTCTGATCTGGCCAGCTACGTCACTGGCGAAGTGCTCTCCGTCGATGGCGCGACCATGACCTGAGCAAAAATATGATCTCAAAAAAAGCCACTCCCGCACGGGAGTGGCTTTAGATTGTAGACATAAGTATAAAAGAACCACAGTCAGGGTGCCGACAAAAGATGCAGCGCCCCACAGAAAAGCGT
>CABVBB010000058.1 GCA_902496505.1 uncultured Peptococcaceae bacterium | reverse complement strand
GTCATGTGTTTCTCACCTTTCCCTTTTGGTTTTTTTGCTGCTTTGTTTAGAACTGTTCTATCTCCCCCTCATAAAAATGAGCCCACCGGTTTATTTTTCGGCAGCCTCTGCTCGCTTCCAGCGCGGGCAGCTGACTGGCATATCGTCATGCGGCGATCTAGCCCCTAAAGCTTTGCGTCGCTGCTTTAAAACAGATGTGCCGAAGGGTGGTTTGTCCACTTTGGATGATAAAGTAGAATTTAATGACCGCTTATGTATTGCTAAATTTTGGTGTTGGTGGTAAGATAAATATATATAAAATGGAAGAGCAAGGACACAATTGTTCTTGATAAAGCGTTTTTGCTCATGAAATCTGATAATTCTTATTGGGTTTCAATTTCTACTTTTTACGCCATTTTCATATTATTCGACTTAAATTTTTTGATAACATTCCCTACCTTTTTCTCTCTTTATTTCTGACATTGACCGACAGAAATAGCAAAAAAAGATGCCAGCTGTTTACACAGTTGGCATCTTTTTTTGTGTGCTGCCGCCATTTATTGCGCTTGGCGCAGTCGTTCGACGACGCTTTGGCGGGTGACATTGCGGAAGCTGAGGATGGGAACAGCCCAGGCGATAGCGGCTAAGAGGAGCAGGCTGAGGCCGATGGGCCACAATGTGAGGCGAGCGGTGATGAAGAAGGTGAGCTGACCGGCGGCTTGAACGATGGCCCAGGTGAGCGCTAGGCCAATGGTGAGCACGATGATGGCGGTGAGGGCGATATAGATGAGCCCTTCGGTGATGAGCATATGGAGCAGCTGGCGGGTGGTCATGCCGATGCTTTGAAGCATAGCCAGCTCGCGGCGGCGGGAGAGGATGGAGGTGACCATGGCATTGACAAAATTGAGAATGCCAATGAGTCCCAGGATCAGCCCTAGTGTGCCGCCGACTGCCGTGATCATCAGTTTGGTACTGCCGAATTCTGCTTCGTAGGTAGCTTTGGAGACGTAGTCCATGTTGCTCTCTGCGCAGTAAGCTTGAACGGCTGCTTGGACGGCGTCTTCCTGACCAGGCAGTACATCAAAGAGCACCCGCATGGGGGCATCGTCTGGATAGGCGGCGGTGTAAGCGCTCACGGGCAAGATGAACTGCAGATCGACGCGGTGGCTGTGCTGGCAGGCGGCAGCATAAGGGACAGTGCCCTGCGCTAAGACAGTATATTCTCGCAGGTCCCCTTGACCATCGGGCAAAGTGACGGTGCTGCCTGGTGTGTAAAAGGGCTCCTCTGTTGACCCCTCTGTTTCGTCTGCCCAGGACAGCGGCGGGATGATGAGGACATACTGGCCGCTGGCAAATTTGTCCCAATCAATGCCTTCCTGCGCGCTGAGTTTTTCAAGCACCGCACGGTCTGCGCCATAGATATGACCGCCAAAGGTCTGGCCTTCGGTAATGGCCTGCTGCATACTGGCTGCATGCTCAGGATCCCATTGAGCACTATTGCGCTGGATATAATCCAGCATACGCTCGCGGGCTTCTTCGCTTAAGGGGAGCTGTGCTTCCCGCATATATACGGGCAGCACATCGGTGATGCCGTCCATTACCTGAAAATACGCCAGGGTGTTATCGTCCACATTGGTCTGCTGGAATTGGTGCAGAAGGGCTGGATCAGCCACGTTGTAATCACTGATGACGCGGTTTTCCACATATTTGTCCAGATCAAAACTATTGGTCAACGTGCAGATGGTATTCATGAGGATAATGCCCAGCGAGAGGGACAGGATCACCGCCAGCACTTTTTTCTTGGCACGCCAGACATTTTGCCAGGCCATAGCATAGGGCGAGACCTTGCGGCTGCGGCGGCTGGTATGATGACCTTGGGCGGCTTCGTTGTAGCGCAGCGCTTCCATAGGGCTGACAGAGGCGGCCAGACGGCAGGGTTTCTGACAGCTCAGCCAAACTGTTGCCAAAGCAAATAGCGCCGCGCCGCCAAAAATAAGCGGACTGGCGGAATAGGCAGCATGATCGGCCATGATCGTCATGCTGAGGATCATTGGCATGAGGCAGACACCCAAAAGATAGCCGATGACCAAACCTAAGGGGATGCCGATCGCTGAAAGCCGCAGCGCTTGTCTGCGCACCAATACTTTGAGCTGCCGCCCCGTGGTGCCGATGGTCTTGAGCAGGCCGTAATAGCGCGTATCCTGCGCCACGGAGATATAAAAGACATTGTAAATGATGAGATAGCCTGCTGCCAGGATCAAGAGCAGAACAGTGGTGATCAAAAGGATTGTTGTACCGTCGACTTCGGAGGCAGAGTAGGCCCAGTTGACGCCTTCTTCCAACTCACCCGGAGCAAAGCCTGACTCGGTAGTGACGCGGTCGATCTTGCCAGCGATGTCCCAGCTGTTGGCAAAAAAGATGTCGGCATTGATGGTGCCGCTGAAGTCCCCGTCGCCGCGGTCTCTATAGGACTGGGTATACAGCGGCGCATGATCGAGGACGTATTCTTTGGAAAGCCAAACCTCTTCGGCCATGGCAATAGGGTCGGACTGCCAAATGCCGCATACGGTAAAGGTATCGTGGTAGGTCTGACCGCGTATGGTGAAATCTAAGGGCACCTGCTGGCCTAATTCGTGGGATAGGCCCAGCGCATCCAACACCGCGGTGGAGACGGCGGCCTCTTGGTAACCTTTGGGCATGGCGCCGATCTCTGGCGCGCAGAACCCCCACTGGGCGGCTTTGTCTTCGGCGTAGCGCAGCTCGATGGAGAGTTTTTGCAAGGCCGGATTTTCGGCACGGCCCATGATGATCGTGTAGGAAATATCTTTGATCAGGGGATGATCTTTGACGGCATCGTATTCGGCTTGGGTGAGGTATTTGTACCCAGCATGGGCGGAGGTGCCGATCTGGCGCATGGTGGAGAGCTCCATAGATCTCATCATGCCGCCGCCGATGGTAAAGAGCGCGGTGAACAAGGTGGCGGTGAGGGCAATAGCGATGATGGCCACCACGTTGCGCAGGCGGTTGGCCTGCATGCTCTTCTTGGACAGGCGGGCAATGGCTTTTTGGTTGCGGACCTTTAACATACGGGCTCACCGCCTACGATGCGGCCGTCTTCTATACGGACGATGCGGTCTGCCAGCTGGGCGATCTCTTCGTTGTGGGTGATCATGACCATGGTCTGGCCGAAGCGCTGGCTGGTGACTTTGAGCAGGCTGAGCACGTCTTGGCTGGTCTTGCTGTCTAAGTTGCCAGTGGGTTCGTCGGCTAAAATGATGGCGGGCTTGGTGGCCAAGGCGCGGGCAATAGCGACGCGCTGCTGCTGGCCGCCGGAGAGCTGCGTAGGGAGATCATCCAGCTTGCTGGTAAGTCCCAGCGTCTCGATGATCTGCTCGATGTAGGCTTGGTCGGGCTCATTGCCATCGAGCTGGATGGGCAGGACGATATTTTCATACACGGTCAGTGCAGGCACCAGATTGTAGCTTTGGAAAACAAAGCCGATCTTGCGGCGGCGGAAGATGGTCAGTTCTTCGTCATCAAGCTCAAAGATCAGGCGGCCGTCGACCTCGACTGTGCCGCCATCGGGCCGATCCAAGCCGCCGAGCATATGGAGCAGAGTGGATTTGCCGCTGCCGGAGGTACCGACGATGGCGACGAATTCACCGCTCTCCACTTGGAGATCGATGCCGTCCAGCGCGTGCACAGCAGCCGCGCCTGTACCGTAAGTTTTGCGCAAGCCGCGCGTTTGTAAAATAATCATAGGGGATTGCCTCCTTTTTCGGGGAAAATGGAGAGAAAAGGCTTATGGGTGCATAAGCGAGGCGCCGAGAGACCATTATGCGGTGACACTTTTTGCTGCTCACTTGCAATCAGATGATCGCCAGATTTCGCTTGGCGGCGAGTTCCTTTTGCCTGGCCAAAACACCCGACCCCAAAAGCGTCGGGCGCCTAAAGCCACTGTTTCTTTTTCCCTTGTGCTTTTCTCTCTTTGATCCCATTATAGCGGAGCAATCTGTCGTGGGGCTTTCTCTTATCTAACAGTTTTGACATGATCGCCTTCTCTGGGGAGGAACACGGAGAAGGTGCTGCCTTGGTTGGGCAGGGAGGTGACTTTGATGTAGCCGCCTTGCTCGGAGATGATCTCGCGGGTGAGGTAGAGACCGATGCCGACGCCGTCTTGATCTTTGACCTGTTGACCGCGATAGAAGCGGCCAAAGATCTTGCTGCGTTCGCCTTCGGGGATACCGGGGCCTTGGTCGGTGATGTCGATGCGGCAGAAGAGTTCGTAGGGCTGGGCGGTGATGGTGACGGTGGTCCCAGCGGGCGAATATTTGACGGCGTTGTCGCAGATATTGTAGAGCGCTTCTGCACTCCAGCGCAGGTCGCAGCAGAGAGTGCCTGAGGCGCTGGGCTTGGGGATATGGATGGCTTTGGCTTCGGCGCGGGGCAGTATCTGCGTCCAGACCTGCTCGAGCAGCAGCTGCACCGGGACGTTTTGCGGAGTCACGGTGATGATGCCCGTTTCCAGCCGAGACATTTTGACCAGAGATTCGATCAAAAAGTGCAGTTTTTCCGCCTGCCCATTGAGCGCCTGGACACACACCTGCCCCTCTGCGGTGAGCGGCTGTTCGGCGAGCAGCTGGGCATAGAGCAGGATATTGGCAATGGGCGTCTTGGTCTGGTGGGAAATATCGGCGATGAGGGATTTGATCTGGGCTTTCTCTTCGGCCAAGCTCTGCACGGCTGTTTGATCCTGGGCGAGATATTGTTTCCAATGGGATTCCAGCGCGGATAAGCGGGATTCGTCAAAGGCGCTTTCGTCGAATCGACCGCTCTGCGCGGCATCCAGCATAGCCTCCAGCCGATCGAAGGTGCGCCCCATTTGACGGCGCTGCCAGAGGAGGATGGCCAGCAAGCCAACGCAGAGCACCGTCAGGAGCAGCACCAGACCTTTAAGCATCATGCTGCACCGCCCACGTGTAGCCCAGGCCGTACACGGTCTTGATATAGCGCGGCTTGGACGGCTCGTCCTCCAATTTGCCGCGCAGTCGGCGAATAGTCACTGAGAGCGCATTTTCATCCACATAGGCCGCGCCGTCACTCCACACGCGCTCCATTAGCAATTCGCGGGTCATGGTCTGCCCCTTATGCTCGACCAATAGCCGCAAAAGCCGCTGCTCCGTCTTGGAAAGCTCCACCGGCTGGCCGTTTTTCCAAAACTGCATCCCTTCAAAATCGAAACGAAACGGCCCTTCTTCCAGCCAGCCAACGCGCCGCACGCCCTGTCGTCTCAGCTGCGCATGCACTCTGGCGCGCAGCACCATCAGGCTGAAGGGCTTGGTGATATAATCATCCGCCCCTAATTCCAAGCCCGCCACGATGTCTGTCTCCAGATCATTGGCTGTCAGCACGATCACCGGCAGATCACCTTGTCTGCGCACTTCGCGCAAAAGCTCCAGCCCGCTGCCGTCAGGCAGATTGATATCCAAGATCACGAGATCCCAGCCCTCTCTTGCCAGCGCATCCCGCGCCTCACTAAGCGCCGCACACTGCCCGAAATCATACCCCTCCCCAGCCAGCGCCAGTACGATCCCCTGCGACAACGCCCGGTCATCTTCTACGATCAATAGCTTCTGCATGATAGACCTCCTTATTTACAGCCAGTCCATACGTCTGGCAATCATTCAGCATGTTGCTGTTCATTTTAGTTATTCTCGCGAAATTTGAGTTTTACCTGTCCCATTTCACTTTTGATTTGCGTTATTGCTTGTTATTTCACTTATCATTTGCGTTATCGGCCAAAATTTGCGTTTTCATTTAAGTTATTGTACATTACTCAAATTTTAACGCAAAAAAACGGCACTGCTCGTAAGCAATGCCGTTCATGTATTGTCTGTATTAATTTTCGTCAGATACGACGCGGGCCATGGCAACAACGGTGTCGCCTTCGCCCATGCGCATGAGGGTGACGCCTTGGGTGGTGCGGCTCATGGAGGAGACGTCATCGACTTTGAGGCGGATGATGATGCCGTCATGGGAGATGACCATGATCTCTTCGCCTTCTTTGACCACGAGGGCGCTGACGATCATGCCGTTGCGGTCAGTGGATTTGAGAGTGAAGACACCTTTGCCGCCGCGGGCCTGGGTACGGTATTCATTCAGCGGGGTGCGTTTGCCGTAGCCGTTTTCGGTAATGACCAAAAGCTGCGCGTCGTCGCGGGCCAGATCCATGCCGACCACAGCATCGTCATCGGCCAGCTTGACGCCGCGGACACCCTGGGTGGCACGACCCATAGCGCGGACTTGGTCTTCGCCGAAGCGGATGGCTTGTCCGGAATGGGTGATCATGAGGATGTCTTGTCCGCCGTCGGTGAGCTGGACGCTGATGAGCTCGTCGTCGCCGTCCAATTTGATGGCGATGATGCCGTCTTTGCGGCTGGTATCGTATTCAGCAAGCGGCGTCTTTTTGATCATGCCGCCTTTGGTAGCTGCCAGGAGGAATTGATCTTCGCTGTATTCCTTGAGGGAAATAACGGTGGTGATCTTTTCATCGCCGGTGATGTTGAGCAGATTGACGATATTGGTGCCTTTGGACTGGCGGCTGGTCTCGGGGATCTCGTAGACCTTGAGACGGTAGCATTTGCCTTTGTTGGTGAAGAAGATGAGGTAATTGTGGGTGGTGGTGATGAATATCTGTTCCACAAAATCTTCTTCTTTGGTGGTCATGGCAGTGATGCCTTTGCCGCCGCGCTTCTGGCTCTTGTAGGTGTCCATGGGCATACGTTTGATATAGCCGGAATGGCTGATGGTGATGACCACGTCTTCGTCAGCAATGAGGTCTTCCATATCGATCTCATCTTCGGAATGGCTGATCTCGCTGCGGCGGTCGTCGTTGAAGCGTTCTTTGATGACCAGGAGCTCATCTTTGACGATCTCCAAAATTTTATTTTCATCGGCGAGGACCGCTTTGTAGTAAGCGATGCGTTCGCGCAGTTCTTTCAACTCTTCGATGAGCTTGTCAACAGCCAAGCCGCTCAAGCGTTTGAGCTGCATATCGATGACAGCCTGGGCCTGCTTATCGGACAAGCCGAAGCGGTCGTGCAGTTTTTCTTTGGATTCATCATCGGTACGGGAACCGCGGATGATCTTGACGACTTCGTCGATATTATCCACGGCGATCTTCAAGCCTTCGACAATGTGCTCGCGCTCTTCTGCTTTGCGCAAGTCGTATTTGGTCCGGCGGATGATGACCTGCTCTTGATGGTCGATGTAGTGGCCGAGCATCTGACGCAGGGTCAAAACCTGGGGCATGCCGTGCACCAAGGCCAGCATGATGACGCCGAAATTGTCCTGCAGCTGGGTATTTTTGAAGAGCTGGTTGAGCACGACCTGGGGATTGACGTCGCGGCGCAGTTCGATCACGATGCGCATGCCGTTGCGGTCGGATTCGTCACGCAGGTCGGTGATGCCGTCGATCTTTTTGTCGCGGACCAATTCAGCGATCTTTTCGATCAAGCGGGCTTTGTTGACCTGATAAGGGATCTCGTGCACCAGGATGCGGCTTTTGCCGTTGCTCATTTTTTCGATGGTGGTCTTGGCGCGGACACGGATGGAGCCGCGGCCGGTGGTGTAGGCGTCGCGGATGCCGCGGGTGCCCATGATGATGCCGCCGGTGGGGAAATCAGGGCCTTTGACGTAGTGCATCAATTCTTCATCGGTGATGTCGCGGTTACCGATCATGGCGATGACGCCGTCAATGACTTCGCCCAGGTTGTGGGGCGGGATATTGGTGGCCATACCAACGGCGATACCAGAGGAACCGTTGACTAAGAGATTGGGGAAACGGGAGGGCAGAACGAGCGGCTCTTCCAACGATTCGTCGTAGTTGGGGCCGAAGTCTACGGTCTCTTTCTCCAGATCGGCCAGCATTTCTGGTGCGAGCTTGCTCATGCGGGCTTCGGTATAACGCATAGCCGCCGCAGAGTCGCCGTCCACGGAACCAAAGTTGCCTTGGCCGTCCACGAGGGGATAGCGGATATTAAAGGGCTGCGCCAAACGCACCATAGCGTCATACACGGAGCTGTCGCCGTGAGGATGGTATTTGGCCAGCACATCGCCGACGATGTGGGCGGATTTTTTGTAAGGTTTGTCCGGTGTGAAACCGGTCTTGTACATGGAATAGAGAATGCGGCGATGCACAGGCTTGAGTCCGTCGCGGACGTCAGGCAGAGCACGGCTGGTGATAACGCTCATCGCATAGTCGATGAAGGAATCCTGCATTTCGTTTTCCAAAACAGTTGGCAAGATCTTGCCATGGGTAAAGTTTTCCACGGATGGGGTCATCCTCCTTCAAGAATAAGGTGCGGAACGCCCCGCAGAGGGGCGATAAAAGAAGCGGCCATTAGAGGCCGGGGAGGGGCATATGATGCCCCTTTTTTATCCTCATTGGTGTGAGGGGGTGGTGGCTGATTTCGGCCTTTTCGTATGGAGGGACGAAGTGCCTCTTTTTCTCCTCATTGGCATGAGGGGGTGGTCGCCAGGTTTCACCTGGCGGCGAGGTACTTTGAGAGGGCCAAACACCCGACCAGAAAGGCGTCGGGCGCCAAAAGCCACTGGGGGTTGCGAGGCCCGATGCTCTTCTGGTCG
>CABVBB010000057.1 GCA_902496505.1 uncultured Peptococcaceae bacterium | reverse complement strand
TGCCACGCCTTGAAACGGATGCGTCCGCCCAGACTGAACAGTATGGGCAAACTTAATACCAACAGCGCCGCATATACGACGACGCCGTATTTTACGACATAAAAGCAAGAATTCAGAAGACAAATAGATGACCGTCTCTTTATAATGAAGATGTACCCCGTACTGCTTTTCCCAAAGGAGGTCATTTTTTATGCCGATTTACCAAAAACCCCTTCTCTGATCGTAAAATTTTCCCCACAGCAAATGCAAGCAAAGGAGAATCGCTATGTTTGATATTCGCAAGATCCAAGAGCACGTCCTCTTTGACGCTATACAAGCAGAAAGCCATGCTGATCTCGCCCAAGAAGTGGTGTACGGCTCGGCGCAGACCGAACCTGATCCTCTCTGGGTAAAAAACGCCATGCGCCGCTTAGAAAATCGCTTCGCTCCGGAAATGGTCAAAAAAATACGGATGCGCTGCCAATGCGGCTACGCTATGGACGAAAAATTGGCGCTGGTCATGGCGCTCAAAGCGTCGGCCGCCAACCTCGAAACGTTCGCCGGTTCCGCAGAAGCCCACGCCGCCGGACTTTTCTGCCAAGACGGTGCGCTCTACCTGCAATTTGACGCCTGCCCCTGCCCAATGCTGGCCGAAGTAGACAAGCTGGACACCCTCTCCTGGTGCCAGTGCACAGCAGGCTACAGCAAAGTCCTTTTTGAAAAAGCCTTTGACTGCGCAGTGGATGTAGAATTGCTGAAAAGCATCAAGATGGGGGATGACCGCTGCCTGATGCAGATCACACTGCATGACCCGCTCTGGCAGTAACGGCCATAGCACAAAAAGAGACAACGACTCACGCGGTCTTTGTCTCTTTTTGTGCATTGATTATTTGTTGATGGTGATGACGCCGTCAGCATAGTTTACTGTTGCGCCCAGTGCTTCTGCCGCTGCGCGCAGAGGCAGCATGGTGCGGCCATCTTGGATCACCGCTGCGGTGTCGATCGTTTTCGTTTCGCCGTTGACGACCATTTCATTGGAGCCAATGGTGAAGACTGCCGTGTTATCGCCAGCTTTGACGGTGACGGTCTGGGCATCAGCATCCCAGACGACGCTTGCACCCAAAGCTCTGCCGGCATAGCGTACGGGGATCATGGTCCGGCTGCTGCTATCCAGATAGGGAGCTGTATCCATGCTAGCACCGCCATTATAGGTGGTATATTCTTTTTCGCCGATCTTCATCGTCACTTTATTAGTATCAGCGCCAGGCAGGACTGCACGTTCCATAAGCAGTTCGCCTTTTTGAACGCCCTGCACTTTGTTGAGCTCGTACTCGCCTTTGGTGCCATAGTAGGGGCTCAGGCGCTCTGCTCGGTAACAGTTGGTATTGACGTTGAATTCATTGATCACTTTGTTGTCCAGCAGCTCGATAATACGGGAATAGGAACCTTCAGTCATTTTATCTCCCATGCGCGGGCCGCCGAAATTGATCAAGTAATGGTTGGGACCGATATAGTCTACGTCGCAGATGTACATGGAGTAGAGCTCCATGCCGCGCTCTTTGCCGTACTGCCAGAGCTGTTCTACGGTACCGGCTTTTTCATCATAGCGATAGATGACTGCCCGGCTGTAATTGGTCGCCATAGCCTCTTTGTAAGCCGCGCTGCCTGGTTCGGCTGTGCGCAAAACGGCGCGGGCGGCACTTTCGTCAGCAGGAGAGATCATTTTGCTGGCATCTTTGGAACGGCCGTCGCCATTGTCAAAGACAAAGATGTCGCCATTGGGCAGCAGGCTGACCGCATGCTGACCATAGGTATATTCAAAGGGCACATTGTCGATGGCAAAGTAGGGATCCTTAGGATCGCTCCAATCGATCGCTGCTCCAGTGGGGTTCAGCTCTTTATTAGTCTTCCACCACTCATCGACGGTGATGACCGAGCCATCAGCCTGGGTAATCACTGGAGTCAAGCGTTTGGCACTGAAATCAGCCGTATAATCGGCGTCATTTTCAGCCATGACCCAATCGATCTCATTGGTGGCCAGATTCAATTTATACAGGCCGTCATTCTGGCGGGCGCTGAAAATGATGGCATCTTGGCCAGGAATTTGCACGAAGGAATTGACATGGGCCCAGTCTTCGGCATTGTAATCATAGTAGGGATTGGCCACAAACTTTTTCATCCCCATGCTGTCTTTGAGCCACCAGTCGCGAACGATGCTGCCGGTTTCTTGATCCAGCTCGACAAAATAATCCTCAGTGGTGGTGGCATTAGGCAGCTCTGCATCAACGAGCCAGTTGCCATTAGCCAGCTGGATGAATTCATGATGGATGCCGTTGACCAGATATTTCTGATACACTTTGCCCATCATATCGGTTTCTATAAAACCAGAGGTGTAGTATAACCCATGCAGAACATTGTTGTCCTCATAAGCCAGATGACCATTAGGCAGGGCAGCAATACGGCTTTGGCCGCTGTTGGTAAAGACGACTCGGAAGTTGCCGTTGAAGTCATAGCCGACGACCTTGGTGGTATCGCTGAAGACATAGGAAACGAAATTGAGGCCGCCGACCATCGCGGGATTGCCTTTATCCATAGAAATGGTATTGGCCGTCACGTTAAAGCCTTCGGGTACCTTGGCGGTCATTTTCACGGAGTAAGTCTCAGCTTGTCCTGCTTTATCCGTCACGGTCATAGTCACCGTGTTTTCACCATCAAAGAGCGCGTAGACCGGAACGTAGTGTTCTTTGGTATAGTCGTTGAAATCAAAGCTGAAGGTGCTTTCTGCATCGTACGCCCCGCTCTTATCGGCTGGGATCTCCACTTTGACGCTGACTTTGGTCTCCGCTTTGGTTTTGAACATGACTAAGGCTGAAAGTGGATTGTTGCCATAGGGGTCAACGACCACATAGGGTGCTGCCGCAGTATACTCGCCGGCCTGGAAAGTCTGGGCCATCTTTTTCTCACGATCTGCCTGCTCCTTGATCCAAGAGCTGTCAGAGTATTTCACTTGCTGCTCCTTGGTGATATGCGTGGCATCTGCTGCGTAGGCTGGTGCTGCCGGCAGGACTGCTCCCCCGACGACAAAGGCTGCCAAAGTGGCTGCAGCAAAGGTTTTTTTCAGTTTTTCGGTACTCCATATCTTCATAAATTTTTCCTCCTCATGTTTAACTTGCTGTCGATCCCCAAATCGCTTGTTTCCGTATCCCCATGCGTTTTGTCTCGCCCCTCCTTTCTCAGCTTTTTCTCTGGGCTGGATGGGTCTTTGCTTGTTCTGACCGGATCTCAGTCGTTCTATTGCTTATGTATTATTATAATTTATCAAACCATTTCATGGAAATACTTAGTTTTTATAGCCCTATAAACAACTTTTATACAGCACAAAGAGACAAAGGCACAAATAGCCTTTGTCTCTTGCTGTATCGTAAATTATTTATTGATGGTGATGACGCCGTCAGCATAGTCGACAGTCGCGCCCAGCGCTTCTGCTGCTGCTCGCAGAGGCAGCATGGTGCGGCCATCTTGGATCACCGCTGCGGTATCGATCGTTTTTGTTTCGCCATTGACGACCATTTCATTGGAGCCAATGGTGAAGACTGCCGTGTTATCGCCAGCTTTGACGGTGACGGTCTGGGTATCAGCATCCCAGACGACACTTGCACCCAAAGCTCTGCCGGCATAGCGTACCGGGATCATGGTCCGGCTGCTGCCATCCAGATAGGGAGCTGCATCCATATCAGCGCCGCCATTGTAGGTGAAGTATTCTTTTTCGCCGATCTTCATGGTCACTTTGTCGGTATCAGCGCCAGGCAGAACTGCACGTTCCATGAGCAGCTCACCTTTTTGAACGCCCTGGACTTTGTTGAGCTCATACTCGCCAGTCACGCCATAGTAGGGAGCTAAACGCTCTGCACGGTAGCAGTTACTGTTGACATTCATCTCATTGATGACTTGGCCGTCCAAGATCTCGATCACACGAGCATAGGAACCTTCCTGCATAGTAGCTCCACTGCGGGCACCGCCGAAGTCGATCAGATAATGATTTGGCCCCAGATAGTCCACGTCGCAGATAAACATGGAGTAGAGCTCCATACCGCGCTCTTTGCCGTACTGCCATAATTGCTCTACCGTGCCGGCTTTTTCATCGTAACGATAGATGACGGCTCGACTGTAATTGGTGGCCAGCGCTTCTTTGTATTCAGCGCTGTTCTTATCAGCCGTCTTCATCGTTTCACGGGCTGCACTTTCTGCTTTCTGAGTAATAAATTTGTTGGGGTCTTTGGAACGGCCGTCGCCATTATCAAAGACGAAGATGTCGCCGTTGGGCAGCAGGCTGATACCATGCTGGCCATAGGTATATTCAAATGGTGTATTTTCGATCTTGAAGTATGGATCGTCTGGATTGTGCCAATCGATCGCTGCGCCAGTGGGGTTCAGCTCTTTGTTGTTCTGCCACCATTCATCGACGGTGATGACCGAGCCATCGGCCTGGGTGATGACTGGGGTCAGCCGTTTAGCGCTGAATTCCGCTTTGAAGTTAGCATCATTGTTTTCGGCGATGATCGCATCGATCTGGTTGGTCTTCAGATTCAGCTTGTACATACCATCCTGATGGCGGGCGCTGAACCAGATCGCATCTTCACCTGGTACCTGGACGAAGGAGTTGACATGAGCCCAGTCTTCGATAACGCCGCCTGGAGAGCCTTCACCAGAGCCATAATAAGCATCACCTTCGTATTTGTTTAACTGGAAGCTGTCTTTCAACCACCAGTCACGAACGGCTTTACCGGTATTTTTGTCCAGCTCGACAAAGTAGTCTTCGGTGGTATTGGCATTGGGCAGCTCAGCATCTGCCAGATAGTTGCCGTTTTCCAACTGGATGAATTCATGGTGAACACCGCTGACCAGGTATTTCTGATAAACTTTGCCCATCATGTCACTTTCTAAAATAGCGGTGCTGTAATAGCCTCTCAACATATTGCCGCTTTCATAGCCAATGTGACCATTCGGCATATCCCAGATCCGGCTCATACCGCTGTTGGTAAATACTGCACGATAGTTGCCGTTATAGTCGAATGCAGCAATGCCGCCAGCCACGCCAGACAGACAGCAGACAAAGTTTAAACCGTCTTTTTTGACTGCGTTTTGATCCATGGTGACCATATTGGCAGTGATATTATATTTTTCCGGCAGAGTCGTGGTGATCGGCACTGCATACGTCTCCACCTTGCCCGCTTTGTCGGTCACAGTCATGGTGACAGTGTTTTTGCCGTCAAAGAGCGCGTATACTGGAATGTAGTGGTCTTTGGTATACTCCTTGAAGTCAAAGCTCACAGTGCTCTCCGCATCGTAAGCGCCAGACTTATCCGCTGGGATCTCTATCTTGACACTGACTTTGGTCTCGGTCGGTGTTTTGAACATGACTAAGGCAGAGAGTGGATTATTGCCGTAGGGGTCAGTCACGACATACGGTGCTTGCGCAGTGTACTGGCCAGCCTGGAAAGTCTTTTCCATCTTTTGCTCACGATCAGCCTGATCCTGGATCCAGGAACTGTCGGAGAATTTGGCCTGCTGCTCTTCTGTGATATGGGTGGAATCCGCTGCATAAGCTGGCGCTGCCGGGAGAATGGTCCCTCCTGCGACAAAGGCTGCCAAGGTGGCTGCAGCAAAAGTTTTCTTCAGTTTTTCTTTACTCCAAATCTTCATTATCTTTTCCTCCTAAATTTTTTTATTCAACGGGCGATATCCCCAAATCTTTTGTCCCCGCATCCCTATACGTTTGTCTTGCTTCCTCCCTCCCTATCTTTTTGACGTTCAAAAGCCAATCGGCAAGCTTGTTCGATCGCTTTCCAGCCGCTATGATCATATTAAATATACTTATGTATCATTATAATTTATCGTATCTTTCTCATGGTAATATAGGCTGCTTATAGATCCATAAATGATTTTTATGTTCCAACATTTGCTTTAAGACGCTAAAAAAGCGGAGACAGTCTGCACTGCTCCGCTTTGCGCCTATTCATTTAGCAAGGTACTGCTGCATTTTTTGTTCCCAGGCGCTGATACCAGCCTGTAACTGCGCCAAAAATTGTTTTTCCTGATCGTTTAAAGGGATCTGCTCATTATATAAGACATAATACGTCATAGGCATATCCAGATCTACGAAATCCATCAACTGAATAGCACCCTCCTGAAAATAATGATCCTTATTTTCAACGATGCTGGGCATCACAGCCACGCCCATGCCCTGCACGATCAGCTGCCGCAGTATCTCCATCGTACAGACCCGCATCCGGCTGCCGCCTTGAGCCAGTGCGCGATAGCCATCGTTAAAATCCAGCTTGGCTGAAATATCTTCATGACTATTGCCGCTGTCATATTGATACTCCAGATAAGGCCGCTTGGCGGCTGCTTCTTTGGTCACGGTGCGGCTGGTGCTGAGCGGATCCGCATGGCTGGCCAGGCAGACCATGCGGTCATGCCCCAGGACTTGATAGGATATTTTTTTCTCCTGGAAGCGGCGTCTGAAAAAATCGATCACTTCGTCACTCATGGTGCATAAGCAGAAGCAGCGCAGCTGAAAATAATTGTGCTCAATGAATTGGCTGATGATATCGCTGACTTTGCCTTCGGTGATATTGATGGAGAGGCCTTCTGTATCTTTCCACACCCCCACAGCATCGGCTACGATGCTGCTGTTAAGCGCTGGGATGGTCAATATCTCAATATGGTTGGTCTGCCGGAACTCTGCATCGCGGATGGCTTCCACCCGCTCCAGGATCTCCTTGGCCAAGGCGACGACCCGTCTGCCTTCATCGGTGGTCATGGTGCCATATTTGCTGCGCACAAATAATTGCACGCCTAGTTCGGCTTCCAAAGTATTGATGGCAATGGTCAGCGAGGGCTGAGTGACATAGAGATTTTCTGCTGCTTTGGTCAGCGAATGGGTCCTATCGACCTCTACAATATCTTGCAGCTGTTCGATGCGCATATGCTCCCTCCTTTCATCACGCGGCACATGCCGTAAAGCTAAAAAAAGGCTGCGCAAAATAGTTTGCGCAGCCAGAAATAAACAGCTTCTGTTATGCTTGGATGGTCACACCTGTGTCATACAGTTTGTCTTCGCAGAGGACTTTCACTGCATAGCTGCCGCTCAGGCCGTCTTTGTTGACGAACACATCGACACTTTGCGGATTAGCTTTCTGGAAGGTACCGACGCACATGGCCTGGAAATCTTGAGCGACTGTGCTGATGGCATATTTGTGCTCGCTGCCGTCTGTGCCAGCCAAAACCAGCATCGCGTATTCGCCTTCTTCAAAGATAGCGCTGAATTGGATACGGTCGTCTTCTTCCAGCACTTTGGCTTCATAATGCTCAGGCAGTTCACCAGCGCTGGCAGCAGGCAGCTTGGCTTTGACTTCTTTGGTCACGCCCATGTGGCCCAAGAGTTCGCCTTCGCCCAGCTCAGCTTCTTCGCCGGCATAGTATAAAGGCAATTTCTCTGCGCGGTAGTTATTGGCTGGGATCTGCAATTCATAGACCAATTCATCATTGACCAATTCGCAGGTGATAGAACGCAGTTCGACTTTGTCGCCGTCTGGGCCCATCATCATCATAGCAGCCAAACCTTCGCAGGGTTTGCCGTCGAAGTAGCCGATACCGCCGGAGTGGACCATATAATGGCCTTCATCATAATATTCTACGTTGCAGATATACGGGGAGAAGAATTCTGCGCCTCTCTCTTTACCATACTGCCAGATCTGCTCGATGGTCATCTTCTCGGTGTCGATGCGATAGCGCACGCCGCGGGAGAAGTTCTGGCTGTTGGGGATGTATTTTTCTTTGACTTTGCTTCTCCAGTGACCATTGTCGAAGAGCATGATGTCACCGTCCGGCAGGACCATGCAGGCATGCTGCTCATACTGCCAGTCGAATTCACCGTCGCCAACCGGGGTGAAGAAGTATTTCTGCATATCTTCTGGCCAGCCTTCTGGGTCACCGATGATCCAGTTCAATTTGCCCGTCTCATAATCCAAGTTGATCACAGCGTCTTTATGACGGCCGGATAAGGTCAGGCTGTTGGTCTTCTTGTCATACCAAACAGCGTTGTTGTGGAACCAGTCATGCTCGTCCTGGCTGCCGGAACCAGCGACAGGATACTGCGGCAGAACGTCTTTGTAGTCCCATTTCTTGAGGATCTCACCGGTGTTTTTGTCCAAAAGCACGCAGACGTCTTCAACGGTGTTGGTGTGGGGATTTTCGGTCAGGGCTAAGATATTGCCGTCTTCCATGAAGATCGCATCATGATGATAGCCGCCGGGGAGACGATATTCTTTGAAGACTTTGCCGCTCCAAGCCATTTCATAAATGCCGCTGACATAGTAAGGCATACCGGTCAAACGCTGTGTACCGATGAAGACATGGCCATTGGGCAGGCGTTTGATATCCCAGCACAGGTTTTCATCAGAATACCAGCGCAGGTCGCCTTTGTAGTCATAGCCTGCTGGTTTGGAACGCATGGAAGCGGTGGTGAAGATCAAATTATCCTGCATATACTCTGCATTGGCTTTGCAGGAGATGGACAGAGGCACTTCAGGATTTAAAGGACCCGTGGTGATCGTGATGGTATGCACATAACCATTGGCCAAACGCAGTTCGACTT
>CABVBB010000056.1 GCA_902496505.1 uncultured Peptococcaceae bacterium | reverse complement strand
TAATTGCTCGTATGATCAAAATATTATGTTATTGCTGATCGAAATATATCCTCCATTATCAGGGACCGCAGCGCATCCGAAGCGCTGCGGTCTTTCCTTTTGTCCTTGCTTAATACTGTTCGGATAAGATCTGATAAACGGGTGCGCCTTCACATTGGGCAGGCATCCGTACGCCGCCCAGCACAGCCACAGTCGGTGCAACATCCACCTCCCGGATCAGACGGTCCGTGACAAAGTTTTCTTTGATGCCTGCGCCAGCGGCCATAAAGATCGGCGAAACGCTGGTGCCAGCACAGCCGTAGGTCGTCCCCAGGGAATCAGCATGGTCGAAATTGTATCCTTCAGCCAGCCAATAGATGATATCGCCGCATTCTGGTCCGCCCATACCCAGCAGATAGGCATCTTTATTGCGCAAAGCGCAGGCAATGACACGTTTGCCGCTTTCTTTATGACGGTAGCCATAGAGCGCTGTCATGATCTCTTCCTCGACCTCATATTGATCCTCTGGTTCAACGATGCCCTGCGGATCGCGTCCCTTGATATTGAGATAGATATGATTGGCACGAGTCGCTACCGCTTTCGTCCGCTCCCAATCGATCTCTTTCAATTCATTGCCAGCGGCGTCATATTTGATATGCGTGAAACCCAATTCTTCCATGACGCGGACATTGACCCCAGAAGTCTCACTGAGCAGAGGCGGTTCGTAATCTGGGCAGACCTGGGCATGGTCCGAAACGATCACGATCGTCCAGCCTTTATCCAACTGTTCCAGGAATCGGCCGATATAGCGGTCTGTCTGCACATAGACCCGCTTGAGCATCTCCTGATAATCAGCAGCAGTCAAACTATTGTGCCCCTTCTTCAGGTATTTGGCGATCATGTGGCCTTGGGCATCGACGTTGTGGAAATGAGAAAAGATCACCTGATAATCTTTTTCATCCATGAAGTAATTGAGCACATCTGCCTGCCAATCCAAATGACGATCCCAGCTGGCGCCCATGCAGTCCACGATCAAGCGTCGATCTGCGCCGCCCAGCATCGACGTGCATGGTGGGATCCCAAAATTGTCTGTTACTTCTTGATACAGTGATTTCGGATGCCAGACCATATCTTGTCCAGCCACTTGCGCCGCACCGATCCACATGGTCAGCTTCTCACCCTTGTCATCCAGTGTCAATACCCGCATATTGCGCTGGGAATCCACTGGGCCGTCATCCGTCATCGCCTTGACATGCAGGCGATCGTAAAAAACATCCGTATCCAGGATATAGGCTGGCTCCATCTCTTTTTTGGAATGGTAGAGCGCAATGCGATCATAGACGCCAGATTCATTGCAAAGGATCAAAGCAGGCATATGGACTAGACCATGGGAAAGCAAAATCGTAAATTCTTTGGCTCCTTTTGGCGCATTGGCCCAATTGACCGCTTCTTTGATGGGACTCATCACCACATCATACGGATTGTCGGTCATCGAAGCCTCGCCGTCCATCTCGCTTAAAATGATATTGACGCTGCCCTCACGGCTGAAGGCCATGGCGCCCAGATCAGTGTATTCTTGCTCAGGGATCAAGTCATCGATCACACAAGGGACATTGCTGTCGCTGGCGGCCTTGCTGCGATAAAGCAGCTCCTGGATCTTAACATTGGCTGTCAAGATAAATTCGCCGTCTACTGTTGCTGATGGCGTGCCTACAGCAGAAGGATGGGTACCGTCTACCACATGGAGCAGCGGACTGTCGCTGGTTGGCGGCCAGGAAGAGCCAGGCCAATGCCAGACTAAGGTCTTTTGACCAGCTTCAACGAAAACGTTCCATAATTGCTCTGCCTGACAGAGACGGGAATCCAGATTGTACTCCAGCATATCCAGCTGCTGCTTGGACTGCCGCCAAAAACAGGTTATGCCATGGGTGCAGGGGTAAGCGCCAGTGGCCAGCGTCGTCCACATCGGCGGTGTTACAGTCGGGTGTGCGCCCAGCATGGCCAGATCTTGGCGGCTGGCCCCTCTTTGCAGAAACTGAGCGGTGTTGGGCATGGCTCCTTCATCCACAAATCGTCGGGTCAGTCGCGGGTCCATACCATCAATGCCTAGGACTAAGATCTTTTTGGCTAATGCTTCACGTTTCATCATCATCCACTCCTTTGTATTTGCTTGATGCGTTGTTCTTTGTTCACATTCACTGTATCACAATTTTTTATACTAGAATATCATTATCATTTTTGCTCTATCGCCTTACTTACAAATGCCTCTTGTACCCTAAAACCCGAACAAACGGCATAGCTGCCGGCTTATCCCCAATACGTTTTGCTTGTCTGGCAAGGCAGCTGTCAAAAAAAAGATATTCCGGCTGCACCAAACTGCACCTTGTCAGAACGAGCGGAAAATGATAGGATAATTTCTATTGACATTTTATCTGAGCAGGAGATGAGAAGCGTGTCTCAATCGTTTTTTCGCCGCAGTGCGGTGATCTTAATCTTTGCTGTTTTATGTACGCTGCTATGGGGAAGTGCTTACCCCGGTGTGAAGATCGGCTATGACTTGTTCCACATTCCCAATGATGACGTCTGGGGGCAGCTGCTTTTTGCGGGCAGCCGCTTTTCGCTGGCGGGGCTCTTGGTGCTGGCGATCACGCTCTTCACCCACAAAGGGCAGATCCTGCCGCGCAGGGAGGCGCTTCCGGCGATCCTCTTGCTGGGATTCGTGCAGACGACGCTGGAATATGTGTTTTTCTACATCGGCTTGTCCCATACCACAGGCGTGAAGGGCTCGATCCTCAACGCTACGGAAACTTTTTTGGCTGTCATTTTGGCCCACTTCGTCTACAGCAATGACAAATTGACCCGTCCCAA
The DNA here is from genome assembly GCA_902496505.1 of uncultured Peptococcaceae bacterium. Taxonomy (GTDB): domain Bacteria; phylum Bacillota; class Peptococcia; order Peptococcales; family Peptococcaceae; genus CABVBB01. Next base: position 5,922 of record CABVBB010000056.1, on the reverse strand, counting down.
GGTCTTGGGCTGTGCGGTGGGTTTTGCCGGCGTGGTCGTCATCAACTGGGGCGGCGGGATGGATGCCCATTTCACGCTCACTGGCGAGGGCTTCATCATGCTGGCGGCGGCGTCCTTTGCCGTGGGCTCGCTCATCAGCAAATGGGCCGCTTCGCTGGAAGACAGCATGCTCGTCACAGGCTGGCAGCTTTTATTCGGCGGCGCTCTGCTGGCAGCGGCGGGGCTTATGGGCGGCGCGCGGCTGACAATCCCATCACCTCAGGCGCTGGGACTGCTCCTCTATCTGGCGGCGCTCTCAGCGGTAGCTTTCACGCTTTGGACACTGCTCATCAAGTATAATCCCGTGAGCAAGATCTCTATCTACAATTTCCTCACGCCTGTCTTCGGCGTGCTCTTGAGCGGTATTTTTCTGCACGAGCGTTTCCTCTCGGTCAAAAATTTATCCGCGCTGATCTTAGTCTGTATCGGCATCACGCTGGTCAATAAAGCTGGAGAACAGCCGGAAAGTTTGCAGAGAACAGCCTAGTTCAGGCACACTAAAAAGTCCCCATTGGGATCGATTCCAATGGGGACTTTTTCATGGCCGATAAAAGGCCAAATAGCCTGCTTCTGTGGGATGATCGATGATCAGTAGCGGTTTCTCCTTGAGCACCTTTGACAACCTCTATATCTTTTGTAACTGATAAAACTAAAACAATTCCAGCTGCTCAGACTGTACTGCGCCGAAATCCCGCAGCCGGTGCTCTGCCAAAGCGATATACCAGCCGCGGTCTAATCTGGGCGGCAGAGGCTTATCATGCACGCTGTCATTGATGATCAGGCAGCGGTCGGGCGTATTGGCCACCTTTTCGGTGATGCCTTGGCGCACTTTGTAGATGCCGCCGTCACTGAGACTGGTAGAGGCAAAGACGCGCAGCACCTTTTCTTGAAGCACGCTGCCGCCATACAGGGCGTAATCATATTTGCCGCTGATCTTGACGATCTTTTGAAAGTCCCGCAGTGTCTGGCAGGCATTGATGGTCTCTTCCACGGGCGTCCCGTGCAGCATATAGGCCACCATGGCCTTATTGACGATGGGCAGATCATAGTCCAGATCGTCTAAGGGCTTGACATAAGCGCCCTTGGCCTTGTAATGGCCGTCGGCATCGATCAAAAGATAATTGTTGACATCTTTTTGGTAAAGCTCGGCGTATTCTTCCATTTCCAGCTGCAGACCTGTCCGTTCTTCCCACTGGACGCAGCGAGCCGTCACCTCAGCCAAGGCAGCGGGGCCGTCCAGCCGTACCAGCAGGCCATCGGTATTACACTGGATCAGCTGGCAATGATCTTCTAGTTTTTCGATGAGATCCAATAGCAGCAGCTGTCCTGCTACTGTGACATTATTGGCCTGCAGGGGGTCGTAGAGGCTGTTGCTCTCATCCTTCATGGCGCCATAGGCTGAGTTGAGCACGATCTTGTAGGGCTGCTGCATGGGATCTTTTTTCTTTTTGAGCGCCAGACGAATATCGCGGATCTCCCGATATTTGCCCGGATCCGCCACATTGCGGCTGATGTAGTCATAGGCGATCATCAGCGACGGATAATAGGAGGCCACGTCGATATTGAGAAATAGGCCGCGGCCGTGATATTGGGTGAGGGCCGCATGCAGACCGCCCCAGCCAAAGCCGCAGGCAAGCCCTGCCACCTCCACCACCAGCTCGCGGTCATACCGCTTGTTTTCCGGCCGTTCATACCACTCTGCCACCGCTTGGTAGCGCTCCAAACGCAGTGTCGGCGGCAGGCGCAGGGCGAATTCATCCTGCCACTGCCGTTTGCGCGCACCCAAGATGAGCGCCGAAAGCTGCGCCTTGGTCATGGCGATCTGCTTGAGCGGCAGACCAAAGACCTTAAGCAGCGACAGCTGGCTGTCATATTCCTCCCGCCGCCGCTTGAACACCTCCCTGGTCTGCTCCATATCGTGGCGGCAATAGCGTGTCACTTCTGCTAATTCCTCAGCAGTCAGCGGCCGATCGATCTCGAAGCTCACGGTGGATTCGCGGATATCGTTGCCCATGAAACCCTCCAGCTGCTTGAGGCTGTGAAAAGACGTCAGGCAGTCGTAATTGTATAAAGGCAGCGTATCGAACAGTTCCGAGTAGCGATAGCCCTGACCGCCCTCCAAGAGGTAGCGGCTCAATTTGTACGGATCCATATCCAAAAGCAGCGCCTTCAAAATATATTGATCATAGCGCCTGGAATTGTACCCTACCCAGATATCCTCGCTGTGCCGCTTATAAAACGCCTTGAGCTTGGCCGGATCGTTGACGATGGCTGCCTGCTGCCCATCCTCGCCATCGCCTACGACCACCAGCCAGTCATAGCGAAACACTTCAAAATCATAAAAGATCATCTGCTCACCTCTTATTTCAACTTGCCTTTAATGAAATATGACCATATTCTCCGGCCCCATATCGCTATAGAGCGCTGTAACATGCTGGGCGCCGTTTTCCAGCGGCGGCCAGATCTCGATGCCCTGCTCGCCCACTGACCACTGCATACCCTGATACAACTCATCTATCGTCAAGCCATGCCGCGTTTCTTCCGCCAGGTCGCGCGCCAAAGCTGCTTTGATCGCTGCCGCATAGTCAAAGCCCGGCTGGAAAAGATCTTCCAGCGCTACGGCTTCACCATTATCCGTGCGGTAGACGAAGCGCTTCTCCTGAATGGTCTGGTCGTCACTGTCGTAGAAATAGCTGCCTTGCACCACGCTGATATAATCGCCATAGCACTGCGCCCAAACGGTCACATCGTAGGAAGCCGTCGGACGCTCCTCCGTGCGGCTTCTCTGGAGCGCTGAGAGCCTAGTCGGATCGATCTTGGCCAGCTCGACGATCTTATCCTGGACGGTTTGCGGCAGTTCGCTGGAATATTGACTGATGATGGACACATACACGCCGTCCCCTTCTAAAAATTCATTGACGCCCCGATCATAAGTCTGCCCCCAGTTGATCAGATAGGGCGTCTGCAAGGAGGCATCACGATAGATGCTCTTCACACCCGGCGGCTGATAAAAATTCTGGGCCACAGCTCCCAGCGACTGCAGCTGGCGGTTGGAGATGGTGAGGTTTTCCACAGTAAAATCGGTGTCGAATTCCGGCGTGGCTTCGTCAAAATAGAGCGTCAGCCCCCAGGGCGAAATGGTGTATTTCTGCTCTGGCCGAATTCCTGTAAAAGGCGCGACCTGCTTGAGGGTGGACATGGTGTACCCTTCCTCTTCTGTCGCGTCATTTTTGGTCAGTTCCGCTCTCACCGCTTGATCGAGCACGGCCGAATAATCACTGCCCTTGGGAAAGATCTCCGCTAGGGAGATCTCCTCACCGGTATGCAGATCCAGATTGAGCGTCTGCATTTGATTCAGATACATCCCGTATTCTTCACCTGGCAGATCGTAGCTCATGCCTCGAATGAAACTCACGGATAACATATCGTTGAAGCTGCCCATCACGTTGACATTGATCCACTGCTCCCGACAGACAGCGTCCTCCGGCAAGCGCACCTTGATGCCGCGATAGGCTGGCGGCGGCGCATCAGCCAGCTCGACGACTTTCTCCCAGATGCGGTCGTTGAGCGCTTTTTCCATAGCAGCATCCTGGAGCCCGCTGAGCTTGGGCAGGTAAATGGTGGTCTTGCCGCACGATTGGCTGGTATACTGACCCTCCTGCTGATCACCGACTACTAAGCCGTTGGCCATCACATAAGTGGTCATCTCGCTCTTTTCGGCCTTACCGCAGCCGCCCAGCATCACGATGAGACTCAGTGTCAAAAGCACAGCCAGCAGTCGGCGTCTACTGCCCCAGTTTGACATAGCCCGCCTCCTCGGCCACCTGCTGGCCTTCGCTGGAAAGCATCCAGTCCAAAAGTACCTGCGCACTGTCATCAGGACGCAGATCACTGCGCGTCACCGCATAATAAGCGGTGGTGATAGGATAGGTGCCGTCCGAAATGGTCGTTTTATCCGGCGTGACGCCATCCACGGCCAAAAGCTTGACCTCATCATTCAGCCACATATCAGTGGCGTAATAATAATACGAATAGCCGATCGCATTCTGGGCATTGTCATAAGCGGCCACTGCATCGATCAGTGCGCCCATCTCGGCCACAACTTTTTCCGTCGGCGCAGGCATGATCTCGTCTGCACTAATGACCAGATCGAGCATCCCCGTCTGGCTGCCGGAATTCTCCGGCCGCTGGAAAGCGATGATCGGCTCATCGCTGCCGCCGACCTCCTGCCAATTGGTGATGCGACCTGCATAAATATCGCGGATCTGTTCCAAAGTCAAGCTGTCCACGGGATTGGCCTTATTGACCAGAAAGACGAAGCCCTCGCTGACCACTGGCGTGACGGTGAGTTCCACACCTTTTTCTGCTGCGTAAGCCAATTCCTCTTCCGAAGGACTGGTGACAAAAATAATGTCTGCCGTACCGTCCACCAGATTGAGATAGGCCTGATGGGTCTTATTATGCAGCACATACTGCCGCGCTTCCTCCAAGGGCAGATGCATCACTGCTGAGGCCACAGCCTCAGAGAGCGGGATGGTGACCGTCGAGCCGTCTACCCGCGGGTAAGCCTCCGGCTTCATCGTCAAACTAGCTGCCTTGACCGGCGCCTCGGGCGCTTGGGCAGCGTTTCCCTGCTCAGCGGGCTGCCTGCCGCAGCCTGCCATACTGAGGAGCATCACCAGCACCAGCCCTAAACTGGCTGTTTTCTTGCTAAACTGTTTCATCATCTCGTTCCTCCTCTTCATTGTCACACCGTGCGCCTTAGTTTCCCTAGTTTCATTGTACGCTATTTGCGCTCGCTTGTCAGCCGTCACTTATTCAAACGTCAAAAAAGCCAGCTGCACGGCAAATACCGTACAACTGGCTGAAATTCTTATCTGTTGGCAAATGACGCCAAACACCGATTAAAATAAGGTGGTCGGATCGACATACTCTTTATCCAAAGCATCTGCAACAGCCTTGAAGGTCACTTGACCTTTGTAAACGTTGAGACCTTTGAGCAGTGCAGGATCTTCCTTCATAGCCTGCTCAGCGCCTTTATTGGCGATACGCAGAGCGTACGGCATGGTCGCATTGGTCAGCGCGAAGGTAGAGGTTCTGGGAACCGCACCCGGCATATTGGCAACGGAATAGTGGACAACGCCATATTTGACGAAGAAAGGATCGTCATGGGTGGTGATGCGGTCGATGGTGGAAATGATGCCGCCTTGGTCGATAGCAACGTCGATCAGTGCGGAGCCTGGCTTCATAGATTTGACCATTTCCTCGGTGACCAGTTTTGGTGCTTTAGCGCCCGGGATCAAGACAGCACCGATGACCAGATCAGCGTCTTTAACGCAGGCTGCGATATTGTAGCTGTTGGACATCAGCGTCTGGACACGGCCGTTGAAGACGGTATCCAAGTATTCCATACGAGCTGGGGAGACGTCAAGGATGGTGACTCGTGCGCCCATACCAACAGCGATCTTAGCAGCATTCATACCAACATTGCCGCCGCCGATGACGACAACGTGAGCTGCTTCTACGCCTGGTACGCCGCCTAAGAGCATACCGCGGCCGCCGCAGACGTTTTCTAACAGTCTAGCGCCTACCTGTACGGACATTCTGCCAGCGACTTCACTCATCGGAGAGAGCAGAGGCAGTGCGCCGTTAGCCAGCTGAACGGTCTCGTAAGCGATACCGATAACTTTGGCTTTCAGCAGAGCTTCCGTCTGAGCAGGATCTGGGGCCAAGTGCAGGTACGTAAAGAGGATCTGATTTTCGTGGAACAGTTCATATTCACTTTCCAGAGGTTCTTTGACCTTGATGATCATGTCTGCTGCATCAAATACTTCTTTGGCAGTCGGCAGGATCTTAGCGCCTGCTGCAACATACTCTTCATCG
>CABVBB010000055.1 GCA_902496505.1 uncultured Peptococcaceae bacterium | reverse complement strand
CAGATATTGGTGAAGGCGCAGTACGGTACGCAGACCGCGCCAGTGTACGAAAAGACGCAGATGCCGATGAGCATGATCGCCACGTACGGCGATTTCTTGGGCAGCTTCAATTCATTGGCGATAGGATAGAAGATGCTCCAGAGCAAAATGGTGACTGGCAGAGAATTGGTGGTGATGGCGCCAGCCACCGCCGCAGCCAGCCAAAAGGCGAAGCACAGCCAATACGGGCCCTTCTGCGCAAATTTGCGCGATAGGATATACTTGGCCGTCAATTCCAACAACCCGCAGCGTGTGATACCGAAGCAAAACAATAAACTGAATAATACCTGCTGCAGCGTTGTATTGGCAAAGGCCGTATTCAATATGCCTGTGACGGTATTGCCTTCACAAAAACCCAGCATGACCAGCCCCAGCAAGCTCGGCCAAATGGTCTCGCCAATAGTCCAGCCCCAGATCATGCCTATGAAAATACCCTGCACCTGCATGCCCATAGGGGTCAGCGGCCCAAACGGCGGCAGATAGCCAAAAACGGTCATGCACAAAATAATACAGATAGCGTGAAAATAGGTTTTCTTTCTATTAAATGCTGCTGCCATGATCGACACCTCTCTTATGATGACTAGAAATGATAATGGAGATAAAAAGCAAGACGCGGAGCGGGAATGCCGCCCCGCGCTTGTTCTTTTGCTTAGAAAACTTCCGTGAGGATCTGATAGACGGGTGCGCCTTCGCACTGAGCAGGCATTCTCACGCCGCCGACAGTCGCCACAGTCGGGGCAAAGTCTACCTGACGGATGACGCGGTCTGTCTCGAAGCCTTCTTTGAAGCCTGGTCCAGCAGCGATAAAGATCGGCGAAACGGAGGTGTTTTCCTCGCCGTAGCAGGTGCCCAAGGATTCACCATGGTCATAATTGTAGCCTTCAGCGTTGAAATAGATGATGTCGCCGCAGTCTGGACCAGTCAGACCCAAGAGCACAGCATCCTTATTTCTGAGCGCCAGAGCGATGATGCGCTTGCCGGTCTTTTTATCCTTATAGCCATACAAACGGGTCATGATCTCTTCTTCCCATTCGTACTGATCTTCATCAGCAATGATGCCATGCTCAGAACGGCTCTTGAGATTGAGGTAGATGTGGTTGGCACGCTGCGCCACAGCATAGGTCTTGCTCCAATCGATCTCCTTGAGCTCATTGCCGTTTTCGTTCACTTTGAGCGTGGTGAGACCCAGTTCCTGCATGACGCGGATATTGATGCCTACGATGTCGCCGATCAAGGGGAAATCGTGTTTCGGGCAGACCTGACCATGGTCGGAGAAGAGCAAAAGCGTCCAGCCTTCGTCCAAAAGGTGCAGGAATTTGCCCACATAGTAATCCGCTTGGATATAGACGTCTTCTAAGAATTTGACGAAGTCTGCCGGCGGCAGCTTGTTGAAGCCTTTATCGGTCAGATAGCGGATGATCATATGGCTTTGCAGATCGACGGAATGGAAGTGGGAGAAGATGACTTCATAGCCTTCGTTCTCGATCAAATAATTGAGCGCAGAGGACTGCCAATCCGCGGAGGAATACCAGTTTTCCAGCATGACCACATTGATAAGCTCTGCGTCCTGCAGGCCGATCATCGTCGTCGGTGTGGGATAGCCCACGTTTTCGGTGACGGTCTTAAAGAGGGATTTAGGATGCCAGACCGCGTCCAGCTGGGTATTCATCGCCGGAGAGATCCACATTTTTAATTCAGAACCATCCTCTTTGATGTGCAGCACTTTGATATTGCGGTTGCAGATATATTTCTGATCGTTTTTGATGCCCTCGTCGATGATCTCCCGTTTGAACTCGCCGTTTTTGATCACCACGATGGGTTCGGTTTCTTTCTTGTTCTTGTAGATCGCGATGCGGTCGTAAACGCCTGCCTCGTTTTGGAGGATCAGCGACGGCCGATTGATCAGGCCGCGGCCCAGCAGAATGACGAATTCTTTGGCACCTTCTGGCGCATTAGCCCAGCCTTGTGCCAGACGGATGTAAGAGCGGCACAGATCCAAAGGCTGGTTAGGGCTGCCGCCTTGACCGTCTTCACGATCCAAGACGTAGACGCGCATATCCTCGCCGCTGGTGGCCTGCTCCATGCTCACGCCTTTGGTCTCCTCCAGCTGAGAAACATCCATGTCGGTGACGACACAAGGCTGTACACCGGCTGCGGCGGCCTTTTCGGCAAATTCAGCAGTAGCGAAGGCTTCATTAGCGCCCAGCAAAAATTCAGCTTCTATCTGACCAGCGGACATGGCCACGCTGCCTGGGCTGGTGCCGTCGACAACAGATAAATTGGGGCTGTCCGAGCTTGGCGGCCAAGAGGAACCAGGCCAGTGCCAGACCAATGTCTTTTTGCCTGCTTCGGCAAAGACGTTCCACAGCTGCTCAGCCTTGCACAGACGGGAATCAAAGTTATAAGCGATCTTGTCCAGATCTTCTTCGGATGCCCGGAAGAAGCAGGTGATGCCGTGCGTACCAGGATAAGCGCCTGTAGCCAGCGTCGTCCACATCGGCGGCGTAACGGTCGGCATGGCGCCCACCATCGCTAAGTCGTGGCGGCAGGAGCCGCGTTTGATCAGTTTTTCAATATTCGGCAGTTTGCCCATATCCACCAGGTGGCGGGTAAAACGGGGATCCAAGCCGTCAATGCCGATGAGCATCAATTTTTCAGCCAGTGCTTTTTGTAACATATCCATACACTCCTTTTTTCTCAGTACCAGGACTTATTTGAGCCTTCCGCCTCCTGATGCGCATCTCGGAGAACGGTTTCTTTCCTTATCTCTACTATAGCGGCTCCATTATGGAATGTATAACACACGCTTGTGTTAGCCTTTCATCTGGCTACAACCAGTATCAGTATCCCGACCCAAAAATCCGCTTCGACCGCCCTTTGCCTCACCCCTTTACCGAAATCTTTTGTAGCCAATCCCCAAGCACAGCAAAAAAGCAGACAGAAGAACTCTGTCTGCTCATCAAACACCCGTATTTATGATCAATTCGTTATTGCTGCTCAGATCTTGTACGGCCGCACGTCCTCTGGGATATCCGCATCCGTCAGCTGACGCAGCGCCTCCTCTGTTCCTGCGGCCACTGCCGTATCGTAGTACCAGCACTTATAATCCAGTGTATGCAGCGTCTCCTGCAGCGCTTCGATCTGTTTTTCTACCGCCTGACGGCGCTCATGAAACATGGCCTGCCGTTTAGAAAGCGACGCATCGCCCTCCTCACACCAGTGCAAAAATTCCTTGATCTCCTTGATGGACATGCCCGCAGTCTTCAGACATTCGATCACCCGAATGGTGCCCAGCTCTTTATCGGAAAAAATGCGGATGCCGCCCTCTGAGCGCGCCATCTCGGGAAACATCCCCTCGCGGTCGTAATAGCGCAGCGTAGAGATGGCAATGCCCGTCATGCTGGCTGCCTCACCAATAGAATAAGCCATCGTCCGTGCTCCTTTCTCTGAAAAAATTTTTTCATCAAGCTCTTGACCTAAACCTAACTTCAGGTTTTATAATCATCCTACAACCTCAGCTTAAGGCTTGTCAATCCCCTGATGAGCCTGTCTTTATCCAGAAAGGAATGATCTCTGATGAGTGATTACATTTGTCAATTAAGTGAGCAAGTGGAACGCAGCCACGTCCGTTATGCCAACCGCTACGGCTTAGCGCTGGCCGGCGATCTCTACATGGCCAAGACGTTGGACAAAACGCAGAAGCATCCAGCGCTCATCGTCGGCGCACCGTACGGCGGTGTCAAGGAACAAGGCCCGTCGGTCTATGCCAACGAACTGGCGCAGCGCGGCTTCGTGGTCCTGACCTTCGATCCCTGCTATATGGGCGAATCTGCCGGCGAACCGCGGCACGTGTCCTCGCCTGATCTCTTTACCGAAAATTTCAGCGCAGGCGTAGATTTCCTGGGGCTGCAAAGCTTTGTGGACCGCGAGCGCATCGGCGCTATCGGCATCTGCGGTTCCGGCGGCTTCGCCCTCTCCGCTGCACAGATGGATACGCGCATCAAGGCCGTGGCCGCAGCATCCATGTATGATATGACTGTAGCCGCCCGTCTGGGACTGGACAGCAAAGCAGCCGTCCAAGCGGCCAAAGAAAAATTGGCGCAGCAAAGATGGCTGGATGCTGAACGCGGCTATCCAGAATATCTCCCCACCTTCCCCGAAGAACCGCTGGACGCTGTGCCTGCCGAACTAGGCGAGCCTGATGCCGAATGGTTCCGCTTCTACGCCGTCAAGCGCGGTCATCATCCCCGCGCCCGCGGCGGCTTCACCATCACCAGCAGCTTGGCTTTCCTCAACTACGATCTGCTGGGCCATCTCGAAGAGATCTCGCCCCGCCCTATCCTGCTCATCGTCGGCGACCGCGCTCATTCCCGCTTTTTCAGCGAGCAGGTCTACGCTAAGGCCAGCGAGCCCAAAGAACTCTACACCGTCGCCGACGCCGAACACATCGACCTCTACGACCGCACAGACCGCATCCCCTTCGACAAACTGGAATCTTTTTTCAAGGAGCATCTGCGGTAGTCACCCTGACTGTGGTTCTTTTATACTTTTGTCTACAATCTGAGCTGGAGCCTACTGCGCTCCAGCTTTTTTCAGGTCTCCGCTTACTAGCGCTCAGCGGCCATCTGTTCATCCATGAAATGATTGATGCACGCGTATAATTCTTTGGCAGCTGGGGACAACGATCATATGAAAATGCAGCAAAATGTTAAGTCCATCTGCATTTCTTCTCTCCACACATGAATATTTTTCATGTTAAGTTGAATAAGTTGCGTTTTTATTCACCTTCATCTTGTAGTATACTTGAATGATCAACACAATGAGGAGATGAATGTCATGAAGCAGAAGCTTACGATCAAAGAATATATCTTTGTGGCTTCGATGTTGTTTGGTTTATTTTTTGGCGCAGGCAATCTTATTTTTCCGGTCAGCATGGGACAGCAGGCCGGCAGTCATACCCTTCTGGCCGCAGTCGGATTTTGTGTGACCGGCGTGGGACTGCCGCTTTTAGGGATCGCCGCTATAGGGATCTCTGAGAGCAAAGGCTTATTTCATATGAGCAGCAAGGTCGGCAAAGGCTTTGCCTATTTCTTTACCTGCGCTTTATACCTGACTATTGGCCCGCTGTTTGCTATCCCCAGAACGGCGACCGTTTCTTTCCAGGTCGGCATAGCGTCTCTTGTTTCTGACGAAACGCACGCCTTGGCTTTAGGGATCTTCAGCCTGTTATTTTTTATGGTCGTATTGTTTTTTTCTTTAAGACCGTCGGGCATCCTCACTTGGGTAGGCAAAGTTTTGAATCCGCTCTTTTTATTGTTCCTGGGCATTTTGATCGTGATCTCCCTGATCGCGCCGATGGGTGCCCTGACTGACACCGCTCCAACGGGCGCCTATACGGGCAGCGCCTTTTTTACTGGTTTTCTCGAAGGCTACAATACGATGGATGCCCTGGCTTCCTTGGCCTTCGGCATCATTTTGATCGAAGTCATCCAAAACTTGGGCATCACCGATTCCAAAGACGTCTGCCTCTGCACGATCAGATCCGGCATTTTGGCGGCGCTCTTGATGGCCCTCATTTATGGTTCCTTAGCCTTCATGGGTGCGCAGTCTGTGCCGCTTCTCGGCGTCAGTGCAGACGGCGGCCTTGCCCTTAGTTCCATCGCCAACCATTATCTCGGCGGCATCGGCGGTCTTTTCTTAGGCATCATGATCACCTTCGCCTGCTTAAAAACCGCCATTGGTTTGGTCACCGCCTGCAGCACCACGTTTTCCGAGCTGTTTCCCCGGGTCTGCTCTTATCGGCAATGCGCCGTCCTCTTTTCCCTGTTTTCGTTTGTCATTTCCAATGCCGGCTTGAGCGCCATCATGGAATTTTCTCTGCCGGTCCTTTTGTTCCTCTATCCCATCACGATCGTCTTGATCGTGCTCTGCCTGATCGGACGGAGCTTCCAATACCGCCGGTCTGTTTTCATCTGCACCCTTTCTTTAACGATGCTCGCCGCTTTTTTGGGCATCATGACCTCGCTGCCCGCTTTCCTGCAAGAAGCGCTCCCGTTCACGAGCAGGCTCTCTGACTTCTTTCAGCTGCTGCCCTTCGCCGATCTGGGCATGGGCTGGATCGTTCCTGCGGTCATCGGATTCGTGCTGGGTCTTTGCCTCAAGCCTGCTCAAAAAGACCGTGTTGGTCTTATCTAGCACTGCTTGCAGCCATCGGTAAAAAATTCTCTCAAGATAGGGACATAAAGAAGCTGGAGCAAAATTGCTCCAGCTTTTTTATATCCCTATCTCTCTGTGCTGGTAGCGGCTGAAAAAATTCAGCAGCTGGCGGATGCCGGGTTCTTCTTCCTGGCCTTTTTTGAGCACATAGCCGGTGAGCATTTTGTAATTATCTTTGGCGGAGAGCGGCAGAGCAATAGCAGGCTGGTCGTGGAACAAATGGGCAAAGGCCAGCTGCCCCCGCTCCATTTTCAGATCAGGACAGACTGCCACATTGTCCAGCACCAGCTGCTGGATCAAATGGATATTGGCTGTGCGCATACCGATCTGAAATTCTCCGAAGCGCTGAGCAAAGATGAAGCGGAACATTTTTTCATCAGCGCTGGTATTTTGCAGCACAGGATATGGCCGCACCATATCCATGCTCACACTTTTGGCCTTGGCCAGAGGATGTTCGCGACTCAGCCAAAAATACGGCCTGCTGGCGAACAAACGCCGAAAAAGCAGCGTTTCCGGCAGCTCTGGATAAAATTCCTCCCCTTTGAAAAAACAGAGGATGATGCCCATGGCCGCTTCTCCCCGCTCCACGCTAGCCAAGATCTCCTCCTGCGGCATTTCCTGCACATCCAGCGTGATCTGCGCGTGCTGCTTGAACAGCTCGCTGGCAAGCTGCGGGATCACCGTCTGCAGCATATTGTTCTGCACCGCCAGCGGGATATGATACACTGTCTTCTGCCGAGCTGGATGGAAGCTCTGGCTGAGCGTCTGATATTCCTGCAAGAACTGGTCCATATACTCATAAACGGCCAGCCCGGCGGCATTGGGCCGCACCCCGCTGGGCGAGCGCTCCAAAAGCACTACCCCCACTTCCTCTTCCAGCGCAGCGATGCTGGCGGAGAGACTTTGCTGCGGCACGCCCAGCCGGCGGCTGGCAGAACTGATGGAGCGCTCCCGCACCACCTCTACAAAATTCACGAATTGTTCCAAACGCATCTCAGCCCTCCTCCTTTCTGCACGCTCGGCTTTGGCTGAGCCGCCCTAAAAAATCCCGCACATGGCGCAAGAGCGTCGACTCCTCCTGATCTCGGCGACGAATATAGCCCACATACGACTGATACGTCGGATATTCCTTGAGCGGCACGGCCACAGTGGCTGGCTGATTGCGAAAGACATAGGCGTACATCCCCTCATCGCCGTTAAGGCGCATATCCGGCAGGACGCCATAATTCTCTGCTGTCAGCTGGCCTAAGAGATAAAGATTTTTGGATTCCAGCGCTATCTGGGGCTGAAAACCAAAATACCCATACGTTCTCTGTAAAACGATATGATCCATCAAGTCGTAAAAGAGGATGGGCTGCGCGGCCACCTCTGCAAAATCCAGCACTTTGCGCTCTGCCAGCTTGGACAGACGACTCACCCAAAAAATATTTTCCCCCTTGAGCAGCGGTACGAATTCCAGCGCCTCCGGCAACTGCGGATAATATGTATCGCCCAGCAGCGTGTAGGTGATGATGCCCAGCTGGACTTGACCACCAAGTACCTGGTCGATGACCTCTCCCATCATCCCATCGTTGATGGTCAAGCGTACACCGGAATAATGCCGGTAAAACTCGCACAGCATCTGCGGCAGGATCATATTGGCCCCTGTATTCATCGTCGCCAATGTGACTTCGCCCGTCATCAGCCGCTGCTGTTCCTCAGCCAAGCGCGCCTGCAGGGCCTCCAGCTTGGCTGCTTGACGTCTGGCGAAATCATACAGCCTCTGCCCCTGCGGCGTGAGCACGACCCCTTTATTGGTCCGCACGAATATGGCGATGCCCAGCTCATTTTCCAACTGCCGGATGGCTTTACTGATGGCCTGCTGCGACACATGCAGCTGCTCACTGGCCAGATTCATCGAGCCGCACTGGGCCACTGTCTGAACATAGGATAACTGCTCCAAGCGCATCTGATCGCCCCCTTCGTTCTACTTTGTCTTTCTTCATCATTTTAACGTATTTTGTCAAAATCGAATAGCCAAACTTATTTGCAGTATAAAGAAGACAAGGGCATAAAGCCGTGCTATACTAAAAGAAAACACCACTCGTCATGTATTTCCTAAGGAGGGTATCCCTATGATCATCATCGACACTGACAAATGTATTGGCTGCGGTCAATGCGTCCGCGACTGCTTCCCCCACTACCTGACGCTTTCAGACGGCAAAGCCCTGGTCAGCGGCGACCGCTGCCTGGAATGCGGTCACTGCGTGGCCGTCTGCCCGCAGGACGCCATCCAGATGGCCGGCTACGCCCAAGGGCTCACCTATACGCCCGAAGAGCACACCATCGCTCCCGAGCTTCTGGCTCATTTTATGCAGTGGCGGCGCAGCATCCGCCAATTTCAGGATAAAGCCATTCCCCGCGATCTTTTGGAGAGAATCATCGACGCCGGACGCATGACCCCCACTGGCAGCAACAGTCAAAGCCCCGCTTACATCGTCCTGCAAGACGACCTGCCCCAGATCCGTGCCCAAGCCGTCGAAGCCCTCTACCGCCGCAGTCAGGATCCGACCAACAGCTAC
>CABVBB010000054.1 GCA_902496505.1 uncultured Peptococcaceae bacterium | reverse complement strand
TTAGGCGATCCAGCCCACAAAATACCAGAGCGGGATCATGATCGCACTGATAAACAACAGATAGAAAATCGCTTTGACGACGCAGACTTTGACAAAATCGTTGATCTGCAGCATGCCAAAAGCGAAGATGGTCATATAAGACGGCCATTCATAGGGATGGAAGACGGCATGCTCAGCCAGATAGATGGCATTGATATGCGGCATGAAGTTGTAGCCAAGATCCATACAGAATTGAGCGACTGGCGCGCTGAGCAAAACCAGCATGGCTGCCGGTGTCAAAATAAAGTTGGACAAGGTCGCGAGCAAAAGCACCGCATACACGCTGCCCACTGCGCCGAACTGACTCATAAACGGCGTCACAGCGCTGGAGATGACTGCCCCAAAGCCGCACGCAGTACCCACGGCGCCAATGGACATGAACGCAAAGGTGATCGAGATGATCGGCAGCATGTTCCCCAAAGAGGTAACATCCTCTAGCTTGCCGGCATTGATAAACGGTAAAAACATGGCCAGGGCAGCAAAGAAGAACCCAAAGCTCATATCTAAGCCGTGCACGGGGCTTAAAAGCATGAAAGCGACCATCAGCGCCAAAACGATCAAGGCTTTTTTCTCGATAAGCGATACAGGCCCCATTTTAGCCAATTCATTTTTGAAGTACGCCCGTTGATTATCTATATTGAGGACACGAGTGCTTTTTTTGCCGATGGCTTTCATAAATCCCCAGAGCAAGAGGACGCTGAATAAAAACACCGGCAGATTGTGCACGATCAATTCTGCGGCTGAGACCTTATACTCTGGCAATACCCCTGCGATCCCGCTTTGGATCAAAGAAATGGAAATAGGGCTGTATAAATAGGCGTTGGCCTGGGTCGCGCCTAAAATAAGCGCCAGCACCACCAGCATAGATTCTGGATCTTTGGGCTTGAGTTCCAGACTATAGTAGACCGCCAAAGCCAAGGTGATCGGCAGCGCCTGACCCATGGTAAAGCTGGCGGCATCCAAGACGATGCTGCTGAGGAACAGTCCCCAGATGGCACCATTGAGCGTACCGCCGCAGAGCAAAATGATCTTATAGCCGACCCGCTTCAAAACACCGCAGCGGTTCAAGGTATTGGTGAACGTAAATGCGCCTAACAACATAAATAAAAAGCTGCCTGACCAGCCACTGAGCGCTTGATTAAAGGTCGCGCAGCCGAATAAGACCCACAGCGCAGGCAAAAGCAAGCCGATCATCAACGGATTGAGCAGGTCAAAAGCCAGCAAAGCAATACAAAAAACCGTCGATGCCGTAAATTTCTGACATAAGAATGTATAAGCAGGCCCCAGCGGCAGCATAAAGCAAAGCGCAGCCAAAGCAAAACAAATCAGCCATTTGATCAATAAGTTCGATTTACTAACGTCCATTTTGTACCCTCCACTTCTATAATAATACTGGCCGTCGATCAGCAGCAGTTACTGCTGATCGATGGCCCCGCTAAACATTGTCCTTACTCAGCCAAGATCTGATAGATCACAGCGCCTTCGCACTGTGCCGGCATACGCACACCTAAAAGCTGCGCTACCGTCGGCGTCACATCCACCTGCCGGATGATGCGCTTCGTCTCATAGCCCTGCTTGATCTCTGGGCCGGCTGCCATAAAGATCGGTCCAACAGAGGTACCCGCATGTCCATACGTCGTCGAAAGCGAATCGCCATGGTCACAGTTGTACCCTTCAGCTGTCCAGTAAATGATATCGCCAGCCTGCGGATAATCACCGCCCATGCCCAAGAGCACGGCATCGCGATTACGCAGAGCAACAGAAATGATCCGGTGACCGGTTTCCTTGTCCTTGTAGCTGTACAGATCGGTCATGATGGCCTCCTCCAGCTCGAACTGATCCGCAGGATCAACGATGCCATGCGGTTCACGGCCCTTGATATTGAGATAAATGTGATTGACACGGTTAGCGATCGCCCGCGTCTTGCCCCAGTCCACTTCCTTGATGGGCTGACCATTTTCATCCGTTTTGAGCACCGTATAGCCCAATTCGTACAATACGCCTGTGCCGGGGAAATAGCTTCTCTCATGCTCTGGCGATACCTGCGCGTGGTCAGATACGATGATGACTGTCCAGCCCTCATCCAAGAGCGGCAGGAAACGTGCAATATAGCGGTCTGTCTGCTGATACGTCTCCGCCATGAAAGACTGATACTCTTCCTCTGGCAGCTTGGAATTGGGCCGAGTCTTCATATAACGCAGGACCATATGGCCAACAGCGTCAATGTTGTGTACTTGACTGAAGACGACCTCATAGTTTTCCGCTTCGATCAACTCCAAGATCGCGCTGGCATTCCACTGCATCGCGTATTCCCAGTTGGCGATCATGCAGTCCACGATCAATTGACGGCTGCCTGCGCCCAGATTGGAAATTGGTGGTGGATACCCCACGTTGTCCACGATCGTCTTATATAAATGTCTGGGATGGAACAAGCGGTCCTCATCCAAGGTCATCGCTGCAGACACCCACATTTTCAAGCTTTCCCCCTGCGGATCGATATCCAATACCCGCATATTTCTGGTCACTTTGACAAAAGCATCCTGTACATAGGCTTCATCAATGACCTCTGGCGTAAAGACATTGTTCTCCAAGACGATGAGCGGTTCTGCATCCTTTTTTGCTTTGTAAATAGCAATACGATCATAAATGCCGTCTTTATTCGGCAAGATCAAGGACGGACGACGGATCAAGCCGCCGGATAACAACAGTACGAACTCCTTAGCGCCAGCCGGAGCGGCTTCCCAGCCTGCTGCCTCATGGATAGGCGATAAAGCGACGTTAAAGGGAAAATCAGATAAGATCCCGGCGCCCTCTTCCCAGGTCAAGGGGAGATTGAGCATATCGCCGCCTTCTACCGAAAGCGCCAGCGTGCCATCGTGCAGCTTCGCAGCACCTTCTGCTTCAGCGGAGATCTTGAGGTCTGTTGTCACACAAGGGATGTGTTCATCCGAAGAGGCTTTCTCTTTGAATGCCGCCTCTGGTGTTTTAACATTGGCCTGGAGAATGAATTCTTCTTCTACCTGAGCGATACCCATATTGATCGACGCTGGCTGAGTGCCATCGATCACATGGAGCAGCGGACTGTCCGAAGTCGGCGGCCAACTGGAACCTGGCCAATGATAGACCAACGTTTTTTTGCCCGCCTCTGTTGTCACATTCCAGATCTGCTCAGCCTGACAAAAACTGGAGTCCAAGTTGTAGCCTTGATACTCATGTCCGCTGGGCACATTGCGGTAATAACAGGTGATGCCGTGCACATTGGCATAGCAGCCACAGGCCATCGTCGTCCACATGGGCGGCGTGATGCAAGGATGCCCGCCCAGCATCGAGAGATCATGCCGTGCTGAGCCTCTGCGCAAAAACTCCTGAATGGCCGGCAGTTTGCCTTCATCCAAATATTTTCTGGTCAAGCGCGGATCCATGCCATCGATGCCAACGATCAGCAGCCGATTTGTTTTGTCCATAAGTAACTACCCCTTTCTGTTTCCCTTCCCATAGGGTGAAGTGATTTTCTATTACACCTCCATACTACATCAAATAAATTTAATCGAATATGTTGCGTTTTCTTATAGGAAGGGCTGTGTTATCAATAAAAATGAATAGTTCACCCCTTCGTCCCTCTGCCCGCTGCTAAAGCCGTCTATCTGCTGCGGCCGCCAAGCTTCAAGAAAAACGCCTGATTTTCGCCTGCTGAGCCCAAGTTAAAATAGTAGTAAGGGCAAAAAAAGACAAGAGGCAGCAGAAATATGGTCTAAAATGAATGCGTTAAGCGATTCCTTGACCGTAAAGAAGCTGTCTCTGGCGAATAAAATTGTACAACCATTCTTGCATCTCTTTCTCCATTCCCGCTTCCCGATGATGAAGCTCACGCCTTCTATGCATATGGATGATGCCTGTATCGCATTACAGCACTTGCAGTCACTTTTGCTTGACAAGCACGTCCCTGCTTGTTACGGTAGAAGCAAAGGATATCCAAAGGAGGTTTTAATCATGCTCTTGGCATTTGAGGATTGGCAGGAAGATTTTGAATCGGCGATCTTGGATCGGGGCTGGGGCTATTATGAAGAGGAGCGGGTAGTTTCTCTAAAGCGGAGAGGCGATAAGGTGAGCGCTGTGGTGCAGGGCACGGCGGACTATGATGTAGAGATAACGTTTGACGGCGACATGATCACCGATCTGGATTGTGACTGCCCGTACGCCGTGGACGGCAATCTCTGCAAGCACATGGCTGCGGTGCTCTATGCGCTGGAGGATGAGCCCCTTGCCTCTGTGTCTGCGCCGAAAGAGGACTGGCCGGCGCTTCTGGCGCCGCTCTCGCCGGAGGAACTGCGCTCGCTGCTTTTGCACCTTTTGCAAAATGACCGCACTGTGCAGGATAAAGTCAGACTGTATCTGGCGCCGCAGGCCGCTCCGTTGGTGGTCTTTCGCGCGGAACAACAGCTGCAGGATATCGTAGACAAGTACAGCTCTGGTGATGATTACATTTCATATGAAGATGGGTCGGATTTTGCAGACGCTGTGGTGACATTTCTGGGGGATCATCTGTCGATCTTGTCGACCAAGGATCCACTGGCTGCTTTGACGATCTTGAACAGTGTGATCGAGCTGCTCGATGAACTGGCCATGGACGGTTCCAATGGTGAGCACGGCCTCATCATCGATGACTGCCTGTATTGGTGGCAGACGCTCTATGCAGCGGCCGATGCGTCCCTGCGCGCCAAAATGTGGCAGACTTTCACAGCGGATTGGTCCATCTGGCGCAATTATGACTCAGACGCCGCCTGGGAGATCGTCACCTTCTGCGTGGAGCAAGGCGCAGGCCACGATGTCTTAGTCTGGCTCGACGCACGTATCCATGCCCAGGAAGGACAGGTGGGCAGAGACAGCTACCAGCTCTACCAGCTGCAGCAGGATATTTTGCAGCGAGCGGCTTTGATGGAAGAGCTATCCTATCCATTAAAAGAAATAGCCGCCTACCTGCGGCAGTACATCATTTATGATGATGTCCGCTTGGCATTGATCCGGCTCGAGATGACGCAGGACCGCCATCAAGAGGCGCTGGCGCTGATCGAAGACGCGCTGAAACCCTATACGCCGACCGGCTTACAGGAGCAGTACTGCCAGCTGCGGCTAGAGATCTGGCGGCAAAGTGACAACACCGCGCAGTATAAGCAGGGTCTGCTGGACTATCTCACCCACTTTGCTGTCCGCGATCTGACGGCATATCAACAGCTCAAGGCATTGTGTACGCCGGAGGAATGGCCCGCTTTAGCGGAAGCTGTCCTGGCCTATCAAGGACAAGGCCGCTGCAAAAGCAGCACTTATCTGGATATGCTCATAGAGGAAGGCCGCGAACAGGAGGTGCTGGCTCATTTCGCCCAGACGCATGATCTGCAGGGTCTCAAACATTACGCCAGCCAGCTCTGCGCCCGCTATCCTCAGGAAACAGCGGATATTTTCCGCACCACGCTCACCCAACAAGCCGCAGCGGCCAACTGCCGCAATGATTATAAGCGTCTGACCAGCGAACTGCGCGCTCTTCGCCAATACCCCGGCGGCGCCGATTTGATCGATGAATTG
This sequence comes from uncultured Peptococcaceae bacterium, assembly GCA_902496505.1. Taxonomy (GTDB): domain Bacteria; phylum Bacillota; class Peptococcia; order Peptococcales; family Peptococcaceae; genus CABVBB01. The sequence continues at coordinate 3,214 of CABVBB010000054.1, read as the reverse complement.
GTTTCTCTCTGGCGCGCCCAATACAAAAGACGGCCTGCCATGATGGAGGAGTTAGGCAAACTATAAAGCAAAAAGTCGGGTCTATGACTCGACTTTTTGCTTTGGTGGAATAAAAACTTAATGCATTTTTTGTGCAATAGCCCATCATATAATAATTACTTTCTGCTCGAACAAAGCTTGGATCAGCGGTAGATCAATATAGATTATCTGAAATCTGCCATATCTGACTGTAGTATTGCAGCATTTGTAAAGCTTCTGGGCTGTATTGCTGCGCGCTCTGTCTCTCAGCCTGCCAAAGGCTTCGATCTATAGCCGACGGGCACTGATACAACTTGGGGACGACTATAGCATAGATCTCCGCAGTAATTGTGGCCAGCAATTTTTCATAAGCCCGCTTGGCTTCACTGACTTTGTATCGCTGATCCAGCGTATAAGTTTTATAAAAGACAGGCGTCGTCCACTGTCCATTCAGCTGCCAAACAAATCGTTCCTGATAGACGCGCTGTCTTTGTGCATTGACATAGTAATGGAGCTGGTCAGCAGCCTCCCAAGCAGCAAATCCATAAAATGTGCGTTCAGACTGTCCCTTGGCGATCTCATCATCGCTCATATCTCTGCGATTTTCTGCCAGCCAAGAACACGATTGCTGATAAAAAATTTCTGTGACGATCTTGATGGCATAAGCCATGTCCAAAAGTCCCTCCAGCGCTTGCAGCTTGTCCGCATCAAATACGCCTTCGAGCTGCCGCTTAAGCATATCCAGCCAAGGTTCAGCACTGTTATTATTGGGCAAAGCGGCCAACTGTTTAAGACCACGTAAAAATTCTTTAGGATATTTTTCCCGCATTTGTTTGGCCAGCTTCACTTTTAACCTGGCTAATACCTCATCCTCCGCATCTATAGGTACAGCGCATCTTTCCAGCAGCATCTCTACTGGCGTAAGCTGTAGATTTTGACAGCGAGATTGTTCCAACAGATCATAGACACGCTCAGGATGCATGTTGACATAATAATACACTTCATCGTTTTCCAAAAAACAGGTCCCATATAAAGCAAATTCTTTATCAAATCGCCCCAATTCATACATGCGCCGGACATCTTCCGCAACCTGTGCATCCCGAGATTTCATGATCCCTTTGAGATCAACTGTCATTTTCTCACCCCATTATAAAGCAGCTTATTGATTTGTGAGGTCGCCGTCATCTCGAGCCTAAGCTGATCGCCTACGCGCGTCACCTGGGTCGGATGATCCAAAAACGCACTCATTGTCTCTGCTTGAAAAAGTGCATTAGTATCACCTTGAGCATAGATCCGTCCTCGTTTCAAAAGCAGACACTTTTGAAAAATATCCAGTATCTCATCGGTATAATGGGTAACATAGATAATGGTCAGGCCGCAGTCCGCCAAATCCCGCACGGTGCTCAACAAGTGTTCCCGATTGTATATGTCCAATCCGCTGCAAGGCTCATCTAAAAGCAATAGCTCCGGTCTGCCGAAAAGAGCCCTGGCGATCAAGACGCTTTGCCGTTCCCCACGGCTCATTTTGTCATAGGCGTAATTGACTTTATCCGCTAAATGCAGCTCGCCTAATAAACGTTTCGCCAGCTTGATGTCCGCATCACTGATCGCCCCATCTAAACCAAGCGTCCCAAACTTTCCTGACAACACGATGTTGATTGCCGATTCTCGGTTATAGTAGCGGTCAAAAAAAGAACTGCTGACCAAACCCACCCGACGTCTGAGGGATAAAATATTAGTATTGTCATAGTGTTGGCCCAACACCTCGACCTCTCCTTGAGCAAAATGTTTCCAGCCTGCCAGTACAGACAATAAAGTCGTTTTTCCACTGCCATTCATGCCAAAAATGAGCCAGTGTTGTCCAGCCTCTACTTGCCAAGTGATATCTTTAATGAGATAGCGGCTGCCCGAACGACAGGCAATGCCTTTCATATCTATGATCTTAGACGTCACTGGTCTCACCCCCATCGAGATCCTGGTCAGTGAGCAGATCATACAGGCCATATATAGTAGTCGGAGCAGAAGTGACTGGCACCTTGAAGCCATTTTCGTCCAAAAGCCCCAGCCGCTGGTCTCCCCACATCATAATTTCGCAGACCTTGGCAACTGTCATTTCTCTCGTCTGATCGTTGTCATCCAGTTCTGGATAGCACTGAAAACCCAGCTCCTCAACAAAATAGCGCGCATTTTGGTAAATCATCGGTTCTACACCATATTCGATCCGGTCGCAATGGGTGCAAAATATCTCGACGCGCGCTTCCTCGTAATCACTAAAAATGATCCGCCTGAGCCTGAGCTCACCACCGCAGTACTTACACACACAACGTTGTACCCTTTTTTTCAACTTTTCTAATCTACCTTGAGACTGGTAACCCTGATCCATTGTTCTCACATCCTTTCCCATCCGAGTCTTGCCCAGTATGCTTTTCATCACAGAGGGGCGTTTCATCAACGAAACGCCCCTCTGCTCATACCTAATTATTGATCAAAACTCTTCTGCTAAGATTTGATAGACCGGTGCGCCTTCACATTGTGCCGGCATGCGTACTCCGCCCAAAGCGGCCACTGTCGGCGCGAAGTCAATTTGACGAATGACGCGGTCTGTATAAAAGCCTTGCTTGACACCACGGCCGCTGGCGATAAATATAGGTGAAACAGAAGTGGAAGCTTCACCAATAAAGGTAGACAAGCTGTCCGCATGATCAAAATTATAACCCTCTGCCAACCAGTAGCAGATATCGCCCGCTTCAGGACCACCTTGTCCTAAGAGCACAGCATCTTTATTGCGCAACGCTACCGCAACTATGCGATGGCCAGTTTTCTTATCGCGATAACCATATAAAGCGGTGATGATCTCTTCTTCTAATTCATACTGATCGGCAGGATCGACTATGCCCGTTTCATATTTGCCCTTCAAATTGAGATAAATGTGCTGTTCTCGAGGCGCTACTGCTCGTGTCTTGCTCCAATCGATTTCAGGTAAATCGTTGCCGTTTTCATCCGTCTTGAGCACCGTAAAACCCAACTCTTGCAATACACGGACATTGATGCCGCCCGGATCGCCTAAGAAAGGAATATCATGCTTCGGTGCGATCAAGGCATGATCGGAGAAAATGCAGATCGTCCAATCCTCATCCAGCAAATGAATAAATTTGCCCAGGTAGTAGTCTGTTTGGACATAAATATCCTCTAAAAA
>CABVBB010000053.1 GCA_902496505.1 uncultured Peptococcaceae bacterium | reverse complement strand
ACGACGGAGACGAGCTTTTAGCCTACGCCTGCTTCACCAGACAGGCCGAGGATAATTGGCTGCTCTTAGATTATTACGCTGTCTGCGCTGCTTACCGCAGCCATGGCTACGGCAGCCAATTCCTCACCAAGCTCTGGCAGTCGCTCCAAGACGTGCAGGGCATCTTCGTCGAGATCGAGCTCATAGAGAGCGCCAAAGACGAGGCCGAGCGCCAGATTCGCACCCGCCGCCGACAGTTCTACCTGCGCAACGGCCTCACCGCCACCAAGATGCGCACCAATCTGTTCGGCGTCGATTATGAAATGCTCCTCATGCCCTGCGCCGCCCCCCAACTCGACGACGCCGTTTTATTAGAAGAGCTCCGCAAAGTCTACCAGACCATGCTGCCGCCAGCCGCCATGGAAAAGTTCGTCCATCTGTCGCTGGCGAAGTAAAAAGAAACGCAGAGGATCACCAAACAGCCGCTCCCATCTGGGAGCGGCTGTTTGGCGTGTGAAAGGTCAGTAAAGTTGTTCGTAGGTTTCTTTAAAAATGTCATAAAAGTAGGCAGTGCTGGTCTGCAGGCTTGGCTGCGTCTTTTCTAGGAAAATAACATAATAGATATAGAGACGTGTGCGTAAGGGGATCAAGATGAGATCATCAGTGAAGACTTGGGGAATAAAGGTATCGGCAAATTTTGTAGTGAGCCCATAGGCGGTGCCGGCCCGCAGAAAGGTAAAGGCTGTGACAATATTATTGAGAGAGTAGGAGCAGTGGGGAATGATCCCCTGCTTTTTTAATGTCTGAAAGAAGTAGGGTTCACAGTCGTTGCTGTGATAGCCTAACAAAGGCAGATAACTCAAGGAATTGAGTGAGATGCTTTTTTGCTCGCTGATGGGAGAAAACTTGGCTGCCTGAAGTCTGAGCGTATCTTTTTTGACCAAGAAGGCATGATACTTTTGCTGCAGAGCGGCTGTTTGAAACTCCGAGAGCGTATCAGTTTCCGCAATGACAATGGCGTGCGTTGTGTTATCTTGCAAAGCATTATTGACCAAAGCTGGATCCGTCTCCTGGATGGAGATCGTATATTGCGGATAATTTTTGGTGAACAGCTGGGAGATAGTGACTTGCAGGCTGCTTAAACCAAAGGCCGATAGAATCGACAGCTCCCCTTTGGCAGAGGAGGGGGCGGCTTGGGAATACTTCTGCATCATAGCTGAGGACTTGGTCAGGATCTCTAGGGCGTCAGCATACATGGCCTTGCCGGTTTCTGTAAGAAATACCCCTTTGGTCGTGCGGGTGAAAAGGGCTGTTCCCAGTTCATCCTCCAGCTGTTTGATCGCTTTGCTGATATTTTGCTGAGTAATGTGTAAATTAGTACTGGCAGCGCTCATGGATTTGGTATTGGCGATCTCAACGAAATAAGTCAACTGTTCTAAATGCATATGATCCTCTCCTAGCCACATTTATGGTGCAGATATAGTATAAACGATTGCTCCGCACAACTCAAATTTGTAGATGCACAACGCGGCAAAAAACCAGTTGTTTTACATTATTGATATTTATCGGTATTATAATGCCATAGACGAAAAACGTCAACAAATTTAAGAAAGGAGAGAAGGCAGCAAGTTAGAAGGAGGTGTTATAAAGCTTTGAAAAAACTTGAACAAGGTATGTGGTTGGGAAAATGGGAGGAGGGTAACTATTGAAAGCGGCATTGAATAAAACGATTTTGGGGAAATGGATCATAACCTTGGCGATCCCGCTGTTGATCTACTGCATCCCTACGGGAGAGATATTTACCAAAGATTTGCAGTTGTTCTTGATGATCACGATCGGTGTGATCTTGGCGGTGGCCTTTGAATTTTTTAATCTGATGATCCCGGCATTATTATTGCCTTTACTGTATATTTTGGCTGGACTGTCTACCTTTAACGTGGCTTTCAGCGGATTTGCTTCTTCAACAGCCATTCTGGTCGTCGGTGCACTTCTGTTTGCCAATGTATTAGAAGAAAGCGGACTGCTGAAGCGCGTGGCCTATTGGTGCATTTTACGTACAGGCGGCAGTTTTGTAGGGATCTTATATGGCATCGTTTTGGCTGGTATTGCGCTGACCTTGATGACCTCCGGCAATGGCATCTATATTATTGCCACCCTATGCTATGGGGTATGCCGGGCGTTTGATCTAGGCGTATCCAAAGAATCGGCGCTGATCATGCTGTGCGGGGCATTTGCCTCAACGACAATCAGGGCTTGTGTGTATACGCCAGGCTTGATGGCTATCGTTTTGGGCGGTGCCCAGTCAGTGGATCCGTCGATCACCGTATCCTGGGGCGGCTTTTTATTCCATAACTGGCCCTATCTGATCTTTATTTTGGCCCTGCCAATCATTTTGACCAAGCTTTTGAAGCCGACAGTGACTATCGAAAATGGCAGGGACTATTTCCAAAAAGCCTATCATGATTTAGGGCCAGTAACGGCCAATGAGAAAAAAGCCGCTGTGTTGACAATCATTTTGCTGGTATTTTTGCTGACGACCAGTTGGCACAAGATCGATATGGCGATTGGCTTTTGCTTGATACCCATCTTGTTTTTTATGCCAGGCATCAATATTGGGACAGAACAAAATATCAAGGATATCAATTTCAGCATGGTGTTTTTTATCGTCGCCTGTCTGGGGATCGGCGCTGTTTCCAGCAGTTTGGGCTTTGGCAGCTTGGTTTCGTCCACCTTATCACCGCTGCTGGCTTCCAGCGGAGACAAGCTGGCCTTAGTGGTGATCTGGCTGTTTGGTGTATTAGCCAATTTCTTGCTGACGCCGTTGGCTATCCTGGCTGGTTTCTCGGCGCCGATCACGCAGCTGGCGGTGGACCTAGGCATCAATCCCTTGGGCGCGCTGTATGTCCTGTTCAATACGCTGGATCAGATCGTTTTACCTTATGAATATGTCAATTATCTGATGTTCTTTTCCTTTGGAGTCATCAGTATGAAGGATTTCATCCAGATCATGGGGATCAAGCTGATCATTGGCGCAGCCTTTTTGGCCCTGATCCTTTATCCATGGTGGCACATCGTTGGCGTATTATAAACTTTAAATTGAAGGGAGAAGTTCATTATGGTACAAAGAGCTGCAAGAGCAGACAAAATTTTGGTTTTAGGTGTGGATGGCATGGATCCGCGCCTGACCAAAAAATATGTGGAAGAGGGCAAAATGCCCAATGTTGCTAAATTTATTGCCCGTGGCGCGCAGAGAGAAGATCTGGTCCTTTTAGGCGGTCATCCTACTGTAACACCGCCAATGTGGACGACGTTGTCGACCGGCGCCTACGCTGTGACCCATGGCATCACTTGTTTCTTCCGTCAATCGAAAGAACATTTGGATCAAATGGAATACAACTTGGATTCAAGATTATGTCAAGCTGAACAGCTGTGGAACTGCTTTGCTGAAGCTGGCAAGAAAACCTTGGTCTGGCATTGGCCAGGCTGTTCTTGGCCGCCCACTTCGGATAGTGAAAATTTGTATGTGGTAGACGGCACCAGCCCAGGCGGGGTCAATCAAGGCATCGCTCAAGTCGAACGTGAATTCATCTTGGGAGCCAGCGAAGCTATTGAAACGGCGGCCTTTTTGGAAAACATGCCGACAGACGGCGCCCAGCCGTGTATTTTGACCGGACTGGATATTGAAGATGATGACGATGAGCCAAAGCTTCAGGAATTAGGCACTCAGGCAACGATCCATATGATCTTGACGCAGGAAACAGACGGGATGTTTGGCTGTACGACGCTGCCGATCGATATTGCGCAGTCGCCCATTCAAATGGCGGCAGGCTGGGAAAATTGTCCGCCGGAGGCTAAGGAATTCACCTTGCTTTTGAGCAAAGGCTTTTTGCGCAGACCCTGTCTGATCTTGAAAAATGAGCAGGGGATCTACGATCATATCGCTGTCTACAAGAATAAAAAAGCCGCAGCACCATTAGTTGTGTTGGAATTAGGCAAAATGGAGCGGGTCATCATTGATGAGGCAGTGGCCAAGGAAGTCACTTATACAGTCAACCGCAGCATGAAGCTTTTGGAACTGGAGCCAGACGGCAGTCAGCTGAAGCTATGGGTCTCTTCGGCAATGGATATTCACAATGATACCGCTTGGCATCCCAAGAAACTGTTTGAAACGATCACGACCCATATTGGCTATCCGCCGCCGATCTCCCAGTATGGCAATTCCAATAAACAGCTGATCGAAGAATGCATGCTGGATTGCTGGGATACCAGCGTCAAATGGCAGGGAGATGCACTGAATTATTTGATCGAACAGGAGCGATTCGATGTGATCTTCTCCCATTTTCATAATATCGATATTCAGGAGCATATGTTTATCCGCTATATGAAAGATAAAGGGCACAATACCAACAGCGAAGAAGAAAACAAACGTTTCATGGAAAATCTGTATAAGCAGACAGATGATTACCTCGGCCAATTTTGGCACCTGCTGGATAAAGGCTGGACTATTTTGATCGTCTCGGATCATGGACAGGTATGTCCAGCCAACGATCCTCCTCTGGTGGGCGATATTTCAGGACTAAGTGTGCCATTTATGAAAGAACTGGGCTGGACTGTGCTGAAAAAAGATGCTGAGGGCAATGAGCTGCCTGAGATCGACTGGTCACAGACGCGAGCTATTCAGCAAAGAGCCAACCATATCTATCTTAATATCAAAGGCCGCGATGAATATGGCATCATCGATCCCGCTGACCAGTATGAAATGGAGGAACAGCTGATGACTGATCTCTATGGTTACAAGGATCACAAGACCGGCAAGCGGGTCATTGCGCTGGCCCTACGGAATAAAGATGCTGTTCTTTTGGGGATGGGCGGTCCAGAGTGCGGGGATGTCCTGATCTGGACAGCTGAAGGTTATAACTGGGATCATGCCGATTCTCTATCCACCACCTATGGTGAAGCTGATACCTCTGTCTCGCCGATCTTTATCGCTGCAGGCAAAGGACTGAAAGAGGGCTATACAACAAGCCGGATCATCCGGCAGGTCGATGTTGCGCCGACAGTGGCCATATTGGGCGGCGTGCGCATGCCGGCCCAATGTGAAGGCGCGCCGGTATATCAGATTTTGGCAGAAGAAATGTAGTAACAGCATCACCAAAAGGCAGGTGCGAACAGGAATTTTCCTGTTCGCACCTGCCTTTTTGACGCCGTTTCAAAAAATCAGAGAAGCATAAGGTATGCCGATCAGCAAGGTAAATATGAAGAGCAGCGGAACGATGATCAGCGAATATTTCATCATTTTCTGCGGTTCTACTAAATTTTCCGTGGCAAAGCAGATGCCGACGAAAGCAGATGCCGCTGGTGTGGCGATAGCAAATTGAGCAACGATGAAGAGCAGCAGGATGATGCCTTCGCTGGAGAACTGCGGGATCTGGCTCAAGATATTGATCATCATCGGCATCATCGTAACAACGACAACAATGTTGTTCATAAAATTGGTGACGATGGTGGCAATGAGCAAAGTCACGACCACAAAGACGATCGGCGGGAAGGATAATAACGGCTGCATGATCGCACTGAGCGCCTGCGCAATACCTGTATCAGGTGAACCAAGATAACCTGATAAGGCCAGGATAAGTGCGCTGATAAAAATGGTATCCCAGGATAAATGTTTGCCTGCCAGCAGACCGTAATTGATCAGAGACTGGCCAGTCTTGGGAACAGCCAGCATGAGGATGATCACGACCAGACCGACCATGCCGAAAATCGTTAAACGATTGAGCGTTTGGGTGATCAGCCAAGTCTGCGGCAAAAAGGCTGCACTTAAGGCCATCAGCAGAAAGATGCCTGTGCCGATCAAAGAAACTTTCTGTTCTTCTGTTAAGGGTTGCTTTTCTCCAAAGGTTTCTGAGGTAATATTTTTGAGCAGACTCAGATCTACCCGGAAAGCTATTTTCATGATCAAGGTATAGATCAGCATCAAGACCAGATGCAGAGGGGTCATAAACGTGACATAAGTGCTGGGCGCCAGAGCTTTGCCTGCCATCGCCTGATAGGAGGCGTTGAAGACCAAACCTGTGTTGAGGAAAGGAAAGGTGATCTGTCCCAGCATCGAAGCAATAGCGATGCCGAGCGCCATCAACATGGAAAATTTTGAAGGCAGAGAAATGCCGAATATTCGGCAGACCTGCTGCGTAAAACCGATGAACAGCAAGATAGCCACGAAAGGATGGATCTGGGCACAGGCATAAGTGCCGACGAACATCAAATAAACAAAGATCCAAGGTCTGCCGCTGGTCAAACGATTAGAAATAAAGGCTTTGGCTAAGACTTTGGTCGCGCCGCATTCCTCCAGTAAGCCTAAAAGCACATAGATGACCAGCAGCATAACGATAATGGGAGAACCGAAGGAACTTTGCAGAACAGGTGTCATGCCGACGTGAAAACCCAGGGCGATCAAGCCAAGCAGTGAGGGCCACAGCATATTGAGGACCGTCCAGCCGTAGACAGCTCCTAAAAAGACGCCTGCGATCTTCATGCCATAAGGCGTGATGGGGGCTGGAGCGGGGAGATAGGCGAAGCCAAACATGATAATGAGGGTGATCAGATAATGAAGGATTTTTTTATTGCGCAAAAAGATACCCATTGGTTGCCTCCTTAAAAGAAGCTGAGTATGGGAAAGCGGTCTGTAGCTCCCATACTGCAGCCTAAAATGACAGGAACTTTAACTGGTAAAGATATTGATCAATACTCGTTGGCTAAGATCTGGTAGACTGGCGCGCCTTCGCACTGGCGAGGCATGCGTACGCCGCCGATGACAGCGGCTGTAGGTACTAGATCGACCTGACGGATGACGCGGTCGGTTTCAAAGCCTTTTTTGATGCCTTGGCCGGCGGCGATAAAGATAGGCGATAAGGAGGTGTCTGCCCAGCCTTCACAGGTGGATAAGCCATCAGCGTGGTCATAATTATAGCCTTCAGCTGTCCAGTAGCAGATGTCGCCGCATTCTGGTCCGCCGTAGCCCAAAAGCACTGCGTCTCTGTTGCGCAGGGCCAGAGCAATGACCCGTTTGCCGGTATCGGGATGCTTGTAGCTGTAGAGATCGGTCATGATCTGTTCTTCTAATTCATACTTGTCAGCAGGATCGACGATGCCGTGTTCGTCGCGGCCTTTGAGGTTGATGTAAATGTTGTTGGCCTGGCTGGCGATAGCGCGGGTTTTGGACCAATCGATCTCCCGCAGTTCCTTGCCGTTTTCATCGAGCTTCATGTAAGTGTAGCCCAATTCGTTCATCAAGCGGACGTTGATGCCGCTCATATCTCCGATGAAAGCAGGCTGATGTTCAGGACCGACCAGAGCGTGGTCAGAGAAAATAAAGACGGTCCACCCTTTATCCAAAAGATCCAAGAAGTAACCGATGTAGGTGTCGGCTAAAATATACAGTTCTTCCAGCCATTGTTCATATTCCGCTTCGGAATGTTTGTTTTGCCCCTTATCCCGCATATAGCGGACGAAGGTATGGAAAATCAGGTCAACAGCGTGATAGTGAGAGAAAATAACCTCGATGCCTTCTTGTTCGATCATGTATTTGAGCGAATTAGCCTGCCATTTGGCGATCTCATACCAGCAGTCCAGCATGCATTGGTACAATTCGCGGTCCTGGCCGTAGAGCATGGAGCTTGGCGGCGGAAAACCAATATTTTCTGTAATAGCCTTATGGATACCAACAGGATGGAAAAGGGCATCTGCGGACGTATCCATAGCGGCGGAAATATACATGCGGACTTTGCTGCCATCAGGAGCCAGCTCGAGGATCTTGAAATTGCGGTTGACAATGTAGCGCTGCTCGCCTTTGTAACCTTCATCGATGATGTTGTAGACCATCTTTCCAGGCGTCAGGACAACGAGGGGCTCGATATCCTTTTTACTTTTGAAGATAGCGACATGATCGTAAATACCCGCCTCATTTTTTAAGATCAAGGCCGGCCGGCGAATGAAGCCGCCGCCAAGCAGCACCGTGAATTCTTTGGAATCAGCCGGAGCATTAGCCCAGCCCTCAGCCTCTTTGATCGGGGACTGGATGCCGTCGATCGGCATATTCAAACCTTCGGTGAGACCCATGCCCATCGAACCATCTAAAATGTAAACTTTGATCAGCGAGCCAGGTTTGGTGCGGTCAGACAGATCCATTGCGTCATCGTTGTCGACATCCAGATCTTCAATAACGCAGGGAGCAACAGCATCAGTGGCCATTTTAGGCAGAAATTTCAGTTCTTTAATGGAAGTATTGGCGCCTAAGACGCTTTCGCCTTCGATTTGAGCGGTGGACATATTCACACTGCCAGGGGCTGTGCCGTCAACCACATAGAGATTGGCACTGTCTGAAGAGGGCGGCCATGCGCTGCCTGGCCAATGCCAGACCATCGTTTTTTTGCCGGCTTCAGCAAAGACGTTCCACAGCTGTTCGGCTTTGCAATTACGGGAATCCATGTTGTATTCGATAGCGTCAAGCTCCGTTTTAGATTGACGATAAAAACTGGTGATGCCGTGGACGTTAGCATAGCAGCCGGTGGCTAAAGTCGTCCACATCGGCGGAGTGACAGTCGGCTGGCCGCCCAGCATCACCAGATCGTGACGCTGAGCGCCATTTTCAATAAATTTTTTGGTGTTGGGCATGATCCCTTTATCCACAAATTTACGGGTCAATTTGGGATCAAGGCCATCTAGACCAAGTAATAAGATTTTTTCTGATGCAGGTGTTCTCTGTAACATAAGAATGCCTCCTTGTATAAATTAAGCTGCTGGTTGGGTACAAACGTATAATACATCATCAATTCTTATTTGTGAAACAACTACAATTGTTTAAAATGGGCGC
>CABVBB010000052.1 GCA_902496505.1 uncultured Peptococcaceae bacterium | reverse complement strand
TTACAGAAACAGCCGGACTGCGCAAGTCCGGCTGTTTATTTTTTGTTTAGTTTTTGGGGATTTATTGCGACAGCCCCTTTTGGCGTGCTCAGGTGTCGTGGTTTTCTTTGCTGGTGAGGCTCTCGATATGGATGGCGATGATGCGCACAGCGGCCAGATAGCGTGCGATCACGTCCTTGCGCTGATTGGCGGTGGTGGAGGGGGCTAAGGCCGCGCAGAGCAGCGCTAAAGGCCGCTCCATCTGCGCAGGATCGGTATAGATCTCAGCGCGGCCTTGAACGATGACGCTGCGGTAATTGGAAACGAAGGCTTCCTCCAAAATGTGCTCTTCGGTCACCACGGTGAAGGAGACTTGGCTGTTGGCTGCGATATTGGCCAGTTTTTGTCCGGCGGCCGCGCAGTGGCAGTAGATCAGCTGCTGCTGGGGATCGTAGACGTAATTGATAGGCACGCCGTACGGCTGACCATTGGCATCTGCTGTGGAAAGCACGCCCCAGCGGCCCTGAGCCAGCAGAGCCTGCGCTTCTTCGGCTGTCAGGCGGATGCGGGAAAAGGTCATGATCGTTCTCCTTTCAGCGGCCTAGAGTTGGCTGAGATCCAGCGTAGCAAAGAGGTCATCGATCGTCTCCGCGCGGCGGATCTGCTGCACCGTGCCGTCTGCTTTGAGCAAAAGCTCTGCCGAGCGCAGCTTGCCGTTGTAATTGAAGCCCATAGCGTGGCCGTGCGCGCCAGCATCATGGATAACGAGGTAATCGCCGGTGTTGATGGCAGGCAGCGAACGATCGATGGCAAATTTATCGCAATTCTCACAGAGACTGCCGACCACGTCATAAGTGTGATCGAACGGCACGCCGTCTTTGCCCAGCACGGTGATATGGTGGTAAGCACCGTACATGCCCGGACGCATGAGGTTGGCCATGCAGGCGTCTACACCGATATAATGCTTGTAGGTGTCCTTGCGGTGGATGGCCTGGGTAACGAGGTAACCATACGGTCCAGTGATGACGCGGCCGCATTCCAGGCAGATGGTGAGCGGGGCGAGACCCTTGGCCGCGATGGTCGCTTCGTAGCGTTCCTTGACCAGCTGCCCCAATTTTTCCAGATCGACCGCCTCTTCTTCTGGGCGGTATGGGATGCCGACGCCGCCGCCGAAATCAACGAAAGAGATGGCGATGCCCAGTTCATCGTGCAGTTCCACGATGAGGTCGAACATCATCTGGGCCGTTTCGGCAAAATAATTGACGTTGAGCTCATTGGAAATGATCATGGTGTGGATGCCAAAAGTTTCGCAGCCTTTGTCCCGCATGATGCGGTAAGCCTCAAAGATCTGCTCGCGGGTCAGGCCGTATTTGGCTTCCTCCGGCGTGCCGATGATGGCATTGCCGCCGCGCAGAGGGCCAGGATTGTAGCGGAAAGAGATCGTCTTAGGCAGCTGGAGATGCTCTTCCAGATAAGCGATATGGGTGATGTCGTCCAGATTGAGGATAGCGCCCAGTTCCAGCGCTTTGGCGAATTCCTCCACAGGGGTATTGTTGGAAGTCAGCATGATCTCCTGACCAGTGATGCCGGCTTTTTCGGCCAGCAGCAGTTCAGGCAGGGAGCTGCAGTCAGCGCCGAAGCCCTCTTCGTGGAGAACTTTCAGGATGTAAGGATTGGGCGTGGCTTTCACAGCGAAGTATTCTTTAAAAGCTGGTGCCCAGTCGAAGGCTTTGATCAGGCGGCGGGCGTTTTGACGGATGGCCTGCTCGTCATACAGGTAAAAAGGTGTGGGATACGTTTGGGCAATGGCTTCGATCTGAGCGCGATCAAAAGGTAAAGTCTTATTCATCTCGGTTCCTCCAGTTTCAAAATATCTGTGCTTTATTATCGGGAAAGCGACAGCCGCTGTCAAGGGCTATCGCGGGAAATACTGTATAACGCCAAAAAAGGCGGTTTTTCCTCATTCAGCCAAACCAGACCTCATTCAGCATACGCACGGCCGGAGCGATCTGCTCCGAATGGATGCCGCCATAGCCCATGATGACCAAGGGATGTTCGGGGGCAGACTGCGGATCGAAGGTGTAATCGCTCAACGGCGTCACCTTGATGCCGATGGAGGCAGCGGCGCGGGTGAGCGTCTGGCTGTCCTGGTCCGAGAGCACCTCCAAAAGCACGTGCAGTCCTGTTTCTTTGCCTAGGATGCGGATCTTGTCGCCCATGACAGCCTGTAATTGCTCCAGGAGCAGCTGATTTTTGCGGGCGTAGATCTTGCGCGTTTTGCGGATCTGCTTGTCCAGCTGGCCGTCAGCCATAAAGCGGGCCACGGTCAGCTGCTCCACCAAAGAAGCCGTCTGGTTGTAAAAAGCGATCTTCTGCTGGAGGACAGGCAGCAGCTTAGGCGGCAAAACCATGTAGCTGATGCGCAGCGCCGGCAGCAGCAGTTTGGAAAAGGAGCCGATATAGACCACTGAGCGGCCGCCATCCAGCCCCTGCATGCTGGGGATAGGCCGACCGAAATAGCGCAGCTCGCTGTCATAATCATCCTCGATGATCAGCCCGTCCCGCGCCTGCATCCATTCTAGGAGCGCCAGCCGCTTCTGGATAGGCATGACCGCGCCGGTGGGGAATTGGTTGGAAGGGCTCACATAGACCAGATCCAGCGCGCTGGCCTTGAGATGCTCAAGAGACAAGCCGTCTGCCTCCAAGGGGATGGGCGTGATGCCAAACCCCTGATCCTGGAATACATAGCGGCCATAAGCAAAGCCTGGCTCCTCAAAGCCGATGCGGTGATGCAGCGGTTTGATCAAGCCGCACAGCAGATTGAGCAGCACCTGCGTGCCCGCGCCGATGACGATCTGTTCCGGCGTGCAGCGTACCTGCCGCGAACGATGCAGGTATTTGGCCAATTCATATCGCAGCTCATAAGCGCCCATAGGATCGCCATAATCAAAGAAACGGCTGGTGTCCGAGGCCAGCGTTTGATTGACATATTTCCGCCACAGCGTGAAATCAAAGCTGTCCGGGTCGATGGAATCATTGCTGAAATCGTAGCGGATGGCAGACGTTTCCTCTGGGCGAGGTACTTCTGCAAACGGCGCCGGTTCGTCATGATGCCAGCTGGAGTGGCTGAGATCGCAGGCAAAATAGCCCACCTTCTTGCGGGCGTAGATATAGCCCTCCATCTCCAGCTGCTGATAAGCCGACTCCACCGTCGTCTTGCTGATCGCCAAAGCCTGCGCGATATCCCGGATCGACGGCAGTTTGCTGTCCGCTGGCAGCGCCTGCGTGATGATGTCCTGCTTCAGCTGCTCATAAAGCTGCAAATAAAGCGGTGTCGAAAGACTGGGATCAATGGTCCAGCAGATATTGAGCATCCTCATCTGTCCTTTCTATGATCTAAAAAACGACCGATCTGTTCAGTACAACACGGGCTATTATACGAGAAAACGCTTTGTTTGGCAAGGGAGACGAACCGGTTTGTTGCAAGCAGCCAACAGTTGGAGCGCTCTGCTGCTGGACAGAAAACGTGCGATAACTTACGATGATGTTGTAGAAAAGATTTGATTATCGGTATCGTTGAGGACAGAAAGGGGAATGAACATGAGCAGCAAACGACAGGCTTTATCTGACAAGATCATTATCGTAGGGATCGACGGCATGGATCCGCGCTTGACGAGAAAACTGGTCGAGGAGGGCAAAATGCCAGCCACGAAGACTTTGCTCGAGCGGGGAGCCGCTCGGGAAGATCTGGTCATGCTGGGTGCTCAGCCGACGATCACACCGCCGATGTGGACGACTCTGGCGACGGGGGCTTATCCAGTGACGCACGGCATCACCTGCTATTGGCGGCAGTCCAAGGAACGGATGGATCAGGTCGAGTACAATTTCTATTCAGATTACTGCCAGGCAGAACAGCTATGGAACGTTTTTGCGGAAGCAGGCAAAAAAACATTGGTCTGGCATTGGCCCGGTTCCTCTTGGCCGCCCAGCTCAGATGATCCGCATCTGCATGTGGTCGATGGCACGCAGCCCGCTGGCGTCAATTGCGGCAACTGTGCCGATGTGGATGTGATCACAGTGGCCAGCGTGCGGACAGAGGAACTGGTCTATCGGGAAAAAGCCAGTTCTGACGGCCGCATCCCCTGCGTCATTGCTGATCTGGACGTCGTGCAGGAGGGAGAGCAGCATAACAAATTTATGGAGCAGGCGCAGTCCAAAAAGAGCGTGAATATTTTGCTCAGCCACGCAGATGGGGAAGGCGCGCTGTCTGAAAAGCCTTTTGATGTGGTCCTTTCGCCTATCGCAGAGATCGATGACAAATGGGCCGTCAAGCCCGCTGGCGCCAAGACGTTCACTTTGCTGACCAGCAAAGGATTGATCAGACGCTATGGCCAGATACTCTGCAATGAAGAAGGAAAATATGATCGGGTGGCGATCTACCGTACCCGTCAAGACCTGGAACCGCTCGCTGTCCTGCACTCTGGCGAGATCGTTGTCAATATCTTGGATGAGGCCATCAAGAATGATGAACGGCTGACAGTCAACCGCCACCTGCGGCTTTTGGAATTGGCGGAGGATGGGACGTATGTGAAGCTCTGGATATCCAATGCGCTGAACATCCATAATGACGGTTTGTGGCATCCGAAGACGCTGTACAAGGATGTGGTGGAACACGTGGGCTTTGCGCCGCCGTATTGTCTGCTGGGCGGTGATGATGCAGAGCTTATCGAAAAATGTATGATCCGCGCTTGGGATGAAATGGCCAAATGGCAGGCTGATGCTTTGAATTATCTGATCCACGAGCAAAATTTTGAGATCATCTTCTCTCATTTCCATAATATCGACCTGGAAGGCCATATGATCGTCAAATACCTTTATCGCGGCAAGAAAAATTTGCCCGCGGAAGCCTATCAGAAGTTCATGGAAATGATCTATATCCAGGCCGATCACTATATCAGCCGTTTCCTGCCGCTTTTAGACGAGGGCTGGACGGTGCTCTTGGTCTCGGATCATGCAGCAGTCTGTCCAGAGCATCAGCCGCAGCTGATCGGCGATCCGATCGGAGTCAGTGTAGGCTTGATGCGTCAGCTGGGCTTCACAGAGGTCAAAAAAGATGCTGCCGGGCAGGATCTCAAGGAGATCGACTGGGCAAAGACCAAGGCTATCGCCATCCGCGGCAACCACATCTATCTCAATCTGGTGGGGCGCAGCGATCATGGTATCGTGCAGCCGCAAGATCAATATGAGCTGGAAGAAGAGATCATGACAGCGCTGTATGGCTATCAGGATCCCCAGACCCATAGGCGGGTCATTGCCTTAGCCCTGCGCAAAAAAGACGCCGTCCTCTTAGGCATGGGCGGCCCTGAAAGCGGGGATATCCTATTCTGGACAGCAGAAGGGTACAATCTGGATCATGGCGATTCGCTCTCCACCACTGAGGGCACTGCGTTTACGTCGGTATCGCCCATTTTTATCGCAGCTGGGCAGGGCATCAAAGCCCATCATGTGACCAAACGGATCATCCGTCAGGTCGATGTGGCACCGACAGTGGCAGTATTGGGCGGTGTGCGGATGCCGGCACAATGTGAAGGAGCACCCATCTATCAGATACTGGCTGAGGAATTCTAGAGACGCGTTAGGGGCGCAGGAGCATTCCTGCGCCCAGTGAGGAAAGGAGGGTTTGCTATGCAGGCGAAGGAACAAACAGAGTCGTATTCACCACTCAAGATGGTCCATGTAGCAGTAACGCTGGTGATCATGCTGGGCTTTGGCTATTTGCCGGCGCCGGCACCGATCACACCCGTGGGGATGAAAGTATTAGGCGTCTTTTTTGCGCTGCTGTACGGCTGGACGTTTTCAGGATTGGTTTGGCCCAGCCTTTTCGGAATGGTCGTCCTGGGCATGAGCGGTGCAACGACTTTGAAAGAGATATTTGCTGCGGGCTTTGGCAATGATTCAACGATATTCGTCATTTTTATGATGATCTTCTTGGCTGTCATTGACAATATGGGGGTGACTGATTATCTAGCGAATTGGTTTATCACACGAAAATTTTTGATCGGTCGGCCTTATTTGTTTTCGTTCTTTATCCTGCTGGGGGCTTATTTGATCTCGGCGCTGGTCAGTACCTTTGCGGCCATTTTCGTCTTTTGGGGGATCATCTACAGCATCTGCAAGGAAGTGGGCTACAAGCCCTATGACAAGTACCCGACGCTGATGATCTTTGGGGTCATTTTTATGGCGCAGATCGGTTTTTGCGTCTTTCCCTTCAAAGTGGTCGTCTATATGCTTTTGGGCGTCTTTAAGACCATCTCTGGTTTACAAGTAGACTTCCTGAAATATTTTCTGTTCACTTTCCCGCTGGGGCTGCTCATTCTCTGCGCATTCGTGCTGTTGTGCCGCTTTGTCCTGAGGCCGGATGTATCGCATCTTTATGAGATCACGCCAGAGCGTTTCGCCCAAAAGTTGACGCTCAACGGCGAACAAAAAATTGGCATCGGCTTTTTAGCGGCCTTGTTCGTTCTCTTGTTCTTGCCCAGTGTGCTCCCTGACGGAACGGCATTAAAAACCATGCTGAATATGGTCGGTTCCTCAGGAACGATCATGGTGATCTTGGGACTCTTGACGATATGGCAGTATCAGCATAAGCCGCTGATCGATTTTGGCCAAGCGGCCGCCAAGGGCGTCGGCTGGGATACGATCATCATCACGGTGACCATCCTGCCGGTGTGCAATATTTTGACAGCTGATGTGACGGGTATCAAAGCTTTCTTGGTTGCCCAGCTGGGGCCGATGCTTTCAGGCCGATCCGCGATGGTCTTCAGCATCGTCATCATTGCTATTGCGATGATCACGACCAACATTTTGAATAATGCTGTTGTCGGGATCATCCTCTTATCCATCACCTTCAGTCTATCCGCGACGATACCCATCAACAGCATCGCTATAGCTGCTTTGATCATCTTCTGCGCGCATATTGCGATCGTGACACCAGCAGCCTCCATCTACGGGGCGCTGCTCTACTCCAACGGGGATTGGATAAAGCCTCGTGACGGCTACAAATACGGCTTCATCACAGTGCTTATGACCTTGATCTTAACAGCGACCATTGGTCTGGCCTGGGCCAATTTCATCTTTTGACCAAAGTCTGCCTGCACGCCAACAAAAAATCTGCCGCATCAACGATCTATCAGCGTTGATGCGGCAGCTTTTTTGTTGAGGCTTGGGTCATGTTGTTTCTGCTTGGTCGGGGATCAAGCTGTCACAGCAGGGAGCTGTCGCTAGTGATGGTGGTCAGTCCTGTCTAGCCGGATCGATGACCAGCTCCATGTAGCGGCGGAGCACTGCTGCGGCTTCGGCGCGGGTGGCCGTGCCGGTGGGGTCGAAGCAGTTTTTGTCCTTGCCCATGATGACGCCTGCCATCTGCATGGCCCTGACGGACTCGGCTGCCCAGTCCGCAATGCTGGCGCTGTCCGCAAAGGTCACGGCCTCGCGGGTCTTGGGCAGCGTATAGCCCATGGCCTCGGCGTAGTTTTGCATGAAAGCCGCCATCTGCTGCCGGGTGACGTTTTCCTCCGGGGCGAAGGTGGTGGCGCTGGTGCCGCTCACGATGCCCTCAGCCGCTGCCCAGTTGACATAGGGGGCGTAGTAGGCATCGGCCTGCACGTCGGTGAATTTGCCGGTCTTGTAGCTGTCCGGGTCGATCCCCGCCAGCCGTCCCAGGGCTGTGACGAACATCCCCCGCGTCATTGCGCCGTCCGGGGTGAAGGTGGTGGCGCTGGTGCCGTTTAAGAGGCCCCGGATCGCCACGAACTCAATATCGTCCTTGGCCCAATGGTTTGCTGTATCGGTAAAGGCGGGCGGAGCCTTGTAGCCCACGCCGTAGATGCTGAAATGGTCGGTGGAGCCGATCAGGCGCTTTGCGCCGCTGTCGTAGCCGGATTGGTAGAGCCAGACCGCTGCGCCGTTCTGCCCGGCGCGGACAAGGTACAGTCCGTTCACGCGCTCGTTCTTGGCGGGGGTATAGTCCAGCGCCAGCGACACGCGGCCTGCGCCGAAGTCCGTCACCATCACCGACTTGCCGTCCTTCTGCCCGGCCACAGTGAGTTCGTAGGCCGGACGGGCGCCGATCGCGGCCAGGGCGTCCCCGGTCAGGCTAGTCGCCTTTTGTGCACCGAAGGTCAAGGTGCCGGTGGTCTGCGCTGCAAGCTCCTTCAGCGCGGAGAGGTCGAAGGTCAGGGAAACGCCTTTGAAGTCCAGTTGGAAGCTCTTGACCCCAGATGCGATCAGCTTGTCCAGAGCTGCGCGGTCCAAAGCTGCGTTAGTCGCGCCGGTGGGGAGGGTGACCGCCACGGCCACGCCGTTTTGGATGGTCCCGTTCCGCCGGGCCTCCGCCTGTGCTTTGCTGATGGCATCCGTCACCTGCGCGGTGAGGATCTCCACGCTGCCGTCCTGGTCCGGCTTGCCGGGAGTGATGACGCCGGTGGTGGGGCCGTCTGGCTTGGCGGGGACAACGATAGTGCTGTCGCTGCCATCATGGCTGCTGCTCCCGCTGGAGCCTCCGCCGCCGCTGGAGCCGCCCGTTTGTTTGATCGAGATGGACAACAGCTTGCTGTCACTACCAGCAGCATTCGTGGCCGTGGCCGTAAAGGAGAAGCTGCCCGCCTTGGTGGGTGTCCCGCTGATAAGCCCGGTGCTCTCGTCCAGCGTCAGGCCGTTCGGCAAGCTGTCGCTGGTAATGCTCCAGGTGATCGGGTCGTCGCCGGTGGCCGTCAGGGTTTGGGAATAGGGCTGCCTCAGCGTGCCGTCCACAAGGGAGGCTGTCGTGATGGCTGGTTTGGTGTATGGGGTGGCAGTGATGGTGCCGGTCATGCTGGCGGTGGTGGCGCTGCCCGCCGTGCCGCCGCTGCCTTTGGAGAGGGAGACCATAAAGGTAAAGCTGCCGTTTGTTCCAGGCCGGTTTTCTGCCGTGCCCTCTTGGGCGGCGCTGAAG
>CABVBB010000051.1 GCA_902496505.1 uncultured Peptococcaceae bacterium | reverse complement strand
CTTCTTCACTCATCTGAGACACCTCTCTCATATTTTGTTATTCCCATTGTATGCTTTTTTGCTGTGAATGTCAAACCATTCTATTCAAGTGGATAAAAATTTTTTGTTTCTAGAGTCGTTCCAGGTAGCTTTGCAGAATGATAGTGGCGGCCATCTTGTCTATGACCGTTTTACGCTTCTTGCGGGAAACGTCTGCCTCCAGCAGGGTGCGCTCGGCACTGACGGTGGTCAAGCGTTCATCGACCCAATGGATGGGGATGTCGCCTTTTTTTAATAGCTGATCGACGAAGAATTTGACATCGTCGACCTTGTAGCCTTGTGAACCATCCATATTTTTGGGCAGACCGACAACGAGTTCTTCGACTTCGTGCTCACGAATAAGCTGCCAGATCCCTTCTACATCTTCTTTTAAAATGGTGCGCTGATAGGTAGTAAGCCCCTGCGCTGTTATTTTAAGCGGGTCACTGAGGGCAACGCCGATCCGTTTGTCACCCACATCTAAAGCCATGATCCTCACTGTAAAAATCACCTCCTGTAAAAAAAGCTCTGCCGAAGCAGAGCTTTTGATCATTCTTTCTCTAAATAACTTCTGACCAGTTCTTCCATCAGCTCATCACGCTCTAATTTTTTGATCAGATTGCGGGCGTTCTGATGACTGGTGATATATGCTGGATCTCCCGAAATAAGATACCCTACGATTTGATTGATGGGATTGTAGCCTTTTGCCTCTAGCGCTTGATACACAGCCTGCAGGATCTCTTTTGGGGAAACGTCTTCAGTGGGGGTTGCTTTAAAAAACATCGTATGATCCAATTCTATCGACATCTGTAACCACATCCTTTTTCTTTTATTGTAGCAAATTTATTTCGTGAAGAAAAGCATTATTTTTTGAGCTGAGCAGCCACAAGTGTTTCTACTTGAGCCAAAGCTTCTGGGAGCTTGCTGTGATCTTTGCCGCCGGCCTGAGCCATATCAGGACGGCCACCACCGCCGCCGCCAGTGGTCTTGGCCACTTCTTTGATCAAATTGCCGGCGTGGAGACCACTCTTGGCCAGGTCTTTGGTCACTGCAGCGACTAAGTTGACGCCATTTTCCCCTTTGGCGCCTAAGACAACGACGCCGCTGCCCATTTTGTCGCGGAAAAGGTCCGCCATTTCCCGCAGACTGTTCATATCGTCAGCTGCTACTTCGCAGGCTAAGACATTGATGCCTTCGACCACTTTGATCTGGCTGAGCAGATCACTGACTTGTCCTTGGGAGGCCTGGCTCTTCAGTTTAGCCAATTCTTTTTCGGATTCTTTGAGCTGAGCATGCAGCTGCTCGATACGGCTGAGGATATCTTTGGGATTGCTCTTTAATAATTTAGCCGCGTCAGTCAAGATCTCCTGCTGAGACAGGCCATGTTCGTACGCTTTGAGTCCGGTCACCGCTTCGATCCGGCGGATACCTGCTGCGACAGCGCTCTCGCTGATGATCTTGAAGGAGCCGATCTGCGCGACATTGCTCAAATGGGTACCGCCGCAGAGTTCCATGCTGAAATCGCCAGCCTGAACGCAGCGCACCACATCACCGTATTTTTCACCAAAAAGGGCAGTGAAGCCCATTTTCTTGGCTTCTTCCAAACCGGCTTCAAAGACGGTCACATCGTAAGCTTTGAGGATCTCTTCATTGACTCTGCGCTCGATGTGGGCCAATTCTTCCGGCGTCACAGCGGCAAAGTGGGAGAAGTCGAAGCGCAGACGATTGGCATCCACTGAGGAGCCCGCCTGATTGACATGGTCGCCTAAGGTCTCTTTGAGCACCTTGTGCAGCAAATGGGTCGCGGTATGATTGCGGGCAGCAGCCTGACGGGCAGCAGGATCTACTATTGCTTCTACCGTCTCGCCAGCATCGATGGTGCCATGCGCTGTACCAATATGCACGAATTTGCCATCGGGCAGCTTCACAGTCTTATCAACAGTGATATAGCCCTGCGCACCGCTGATGCGTCCGCAGTCGCCAGCCTGACCGCCGCTCTCTGCATAAAATGGTGTTTCTGGAAGGATCACATAGACTTCATCGCCTTCTTCGGCAGTCTGGGCTTTTTGGCCGTCAATGATCATGCCGTCTAAACGGGTCGTCCCCTTAAGCTGCTCATAGCCGATAAAGGTCGTTTTGCCCAGATCGCCCAGCTGCTCTGTGACACAAAAAGCCAGATCCCAAGCGGTCACCTTCTGTTTGGTGTTCTTAGAATTCTCGCGCTGCTTCTGCATAGCCTGTTCAAAACCTTGGGCATCTACGGTCATGCCAGCTTCTTCGGCCATATCCTGGGTCAGATCCAGCGGGAAGCCATAGGTGTCATAGAAGGTAAAGGCGGTCACGCCGTCGATCTCCTGCTTGCCTTCTGCTTTCAGGCGGGCAATAGTGTCGTTGACCATGCGGATGCCGTCATTCAGCGTCAGCTGGAAGCGCTCTTCTTCGGCTTTGATGACTTTTTCGATCGTTGGGAGCTTTTCCACGATCTCTGGATAGTCTTCGCCCATCAGTTCTGCGACCACAGAGCTGAATTTGTATAAGAATGGTCCCTCGAGACCTAAAGATTTGCCAAAACGCACTGCCCGGCGCAGGATGCGGCGCAGCACATAGCCGCGGCCTTCATTGCTTGGCAGCACACCGTCGCTGATCAGGAACGTGCAGGAACGGGCATGGTCAGCAATGACGCGGAAGGGGAAGCCCCGATGGTCGCCGTGGTAGGTCTGGCCGGTCAATTCCTCGACCTTGGTGATCAAAGGACGGATCAAGTCGGTGTCGTAGTTGCTGTCGACGCCTTGTACTACAGAGGCGATACGCTCCAAGCCCATACCGGTATCGATGCTGGGACGGGGCAGCGGTGTCAATACGCCGTTTTCATCCCGCTCATACTGCATGAACACCAGATTCCAGATCTCCAGCCAGCGGTCGCAGTCGCAGACGCCTAAAGCACAGCCGTCAGGATGGTCGCATTTTTTATCCTCGCCGCGGTCGATATGGATCTCGCTGCAAGGGCCGCAGGGGCCAGTTTCGCCCATTTGCCAGAAGTTGTCCTTTTCACCCAGGCGCAAGATCCGCTCCTCTGGCACTGGCGTGAGCTCACGCCACAGATCGTAGGCTTCATCATCATCGGTATAGACGGTCACATACAGCTTGTCCTCCGGCAGACCCAATTCCTGAGTCAAAAACGTCCAAGCATAGGTGATGGCATCTCTTTTGAAATAATCGCCGAAGGAAAAGTTGCCCAGCATTTCAAAAAAGGTATGGTGTCTGGCGGTGCGGCCTACAGTATCCAGGTCATTATGCTTGCCGCCGGCGCGCACGCATTTCTGCGAGGTCGTAGCTCGGTTGTAATCTCTTTTTTCCAAGCCCAAGAATACATTCTTGAACTGGTTCATCCCTGCGTTGGTAAAGAGCAGAGTGGGGTCATTATAGGGCACCAGCGATGAACTGCTGACGTGCGTGTGTCCCCTGTCTTCGAAAAATTTAATAAACTTCTGACGTATTTCTTTCCCTGTCAATGGTTCCATGCCGACTTACTCCTCCCGGTTTTCACGAAATTGATCGATCTCATCATCTACATAAGGTTCCTAAGAACCACTGTCAGTCTGCCGAGGTCACCGTGTTTTCAACACTGTGCTTTGCTCGATGTCCTGACGCGTGCCAAGCTTGATAATCTTGTACCAGTTCATTATACAAAGCCCTCAATTTGTTGTCAAATAAACATCCGCAAAAAAAGCCGCTCATCGCGACTTTTTTGCTAAAAACCCTCGTTATTGATGGCTGGGGACGACCTCCAGCCAATAGCCGTCTGGATCATTGATGAAATAGATGCCCATGGCATCGTTTTCAAAGCAGACACAGCCCATTTCGCGGTGCTTGGCCAGCGCTTTTTCATAATCATCGACTTCAAAAGCCAAATGGAACTCATTGTCCCCCAGTTGATACGGCTCTTGGCGGTCACGCAGCCAGGTCAGCTCCAAAAGATGCTGGGAAAGACCATCGCCCAGATAAACGATGATAAAGCTCCCATCCTCTGGCTCGATGCGTGAAGTCTCCCGAAGGCCCAAAGCTTCCGCATAGAAATCCATACTTTTGTCCAGATCGAAGACATTGATGTTGTTGTGCACAAATTTGAACTGCATAAAAATCATCCTTTCTGCCAATCAGGCAAAACTCTCTGCCACAGTGAGTGCGCACTTTTGTTCTTATGCCCATCCTAGCGTATTTTGGCCGCGATAGCAAGAGGTTATGCCAAAAGCCATTGCCGAATGACCGGTCAATGGCTTTTGATCTATTCGGTATCTGCCTGAGGCCAGGGCGCGACAGGAAGCGTGATGGTAAAGGTGCTGCCTAGGCCCAGCTGGCTCTGCACGCTGATGGTGCCTCCGGCATTTTCCAGCAAATGCTTGACGATGGCCAGACCCAGTCCTGTGCCGCCGCTTTTTTGCGAACGGCTTTTTTCTGCGCGGTAAAAACGTTCAAAGATACGCTCCTGATCCTCAGGCGCGATGCCGATACCTTGATCTTTTACAGAGCAAGTGAGCTGATCTGCTTGAGCTGTTATAGAAAGTGTGATGGTCCCGCTGGTGGAATACTTGACGGCGTTGTCCAAAAGATTGGTCAGCACCTGCTGCAGCGTATCCTTATCGCCGCTGTAAGGACCGTCCGCCTGGATGTCCAGCTTTAGCGTCAGCCCTTTTTGCTCCAACGCTCTTTTGAAGTGTGTATTCAGACCCTCGGCCATGATCTGCGGCTCGATTTTTTCTGGCTGCTTCACTGGCAGTGTATTTTCGATGCGGGACAAATACAGAAGCTGCTCGATCATGCGGTACAGCCGTCCCGCTTCTTCGTCAATAATGCCCAAGAATCGTCTGGCCACTGCCGGATCTTCCAATGCACCGTCCTGGAGCGTATCGATGAAGCCGCGAATGGAGGTCAGCGGCGTTTTCAGCTCGTGAGAAACATTGGCCACGAATTCACGGCGCACGTTCTCCAGCTTTTTCAACTGCGTGATATCCTCTAAGACCAGCAGCAGACCGGTGCAGCAGCCTGAGGAGCCCTCCTCCACTGGTGCTGTGGTCGTCTTGCAGAGTATGTCGTTTTCCCTGCTGTGCAGCACGATTTCCTGCGTACCGTACTGCTGGTGCTTGAGGCCGGCTTCGAGCTGCTCCAGCAACTCGGTCTTGTGCAGGACCTCAAAATATTTTCGCCCCACATAGGCTTCGCCGGGCAGCTGTAGGATAGTGGTAAAAAGCTTATTGTGCAGCTTGATCTCCTGCTCGTCGTTCAAAAAGACCAGCCCCGCTCCCACACTGTCAAAGATCGCCTGCATCTCGGCATTTTTGATATGCAGACCCTCGATATATTCCCGCTGTGTCTTGACCATCGTATTGAAGCTCTGGGCCAATTGGGCGAACTCTTCATCTTGGTAAAGCGGCAGACTGACCTGATAATCGCCCTCAGCAATGGTCATGACGCCTTCTTTGATCTCATAGAGCGGACGGGTCAGCCGCTTGAGCAGCCAGCTATAGAGGGCAATGCCCGCCAGCGCTACGCCCAGGAGACTGAAAAGACCGACGCGGAGTATCTGACTGTTGAGCAGCTTGACCTCCTGCATGGGCTCTGCCAGCCGCAGCACCACCTTTTGACCGGCGATCTCTGCCGGCATGGCAGCATAGAGATAATCTACATCCAGCGTATTGCTGTGCCGGATGCTGGATGCGCTCTCACCGTCGAGCGCCTTCTGCACCTCTTCCCGGTAGCGGTGATTGCCCATGATGTCCTCATTGTACTGGGTATCCACCAGCACCTTGCCATAATCATCCGCTTCGGCGCTGATGAGCGATATCCGCACGTCCAGCGCCTTGTCGTAATCATAGACCACCTTGACGCTTTCCGCTAACGGCAGCTCGGATAAAATATCTTCTAACAGCTTCCCGCTGTCCAAAAGCTGCTTAGTCTGGCTGGTCACGTAGACCGCCTGCGCCTTGTAGTAAATGGCTGACGAGGTCAGCCCTAACAGCAAAAGCGTCAGGACGATATAAGAAAGCAGCAATTTTTTGCGCATATTCATTGCCCCTTTTTCACCATTTTGTAGCCGACACCGCGGACTGTTTTGATATAAGTCGGTTCTTCGGGGTTATCCTCGATCTTTTTGCGCAGATTTTTGATATGAACATCTACTGTACGGCTTTCGCCCAAAAAATCCATGCCCCAGATCTTAAGCAGCAATTCGTCGCGTGTGAAGACGCGCTCCAGATTTTGGGCAAAGACCACCAGCAGGCTGAATTCCTTGGGCGCCAATTCCAAAAGCTGCCCGCGCTTTTTCACCTGATGGGTCAGCTGGTCGATCCAGAGATCGCCCACAATGAGCTGCTCTGCTTCGGACGGCGCCTTCTGCCCCGTACGGCGAAAAAGCGCCTTCACCCGAGCCAGGAGTTCATAGATGCCGAAGGGTTTGCTCAGATAATCATCAGCGCCTAATTCCAGACCGATGACCTTATCCAGCTCAGTGCCCTTGGCGGTGAGCAAAATGACCGGCAGATCCTGTAAAGCTTTCTGCCGCCGGATGTATTTGAGAAGCTCCAGCCCATCAATGCCCGGCAGCATCAGATCCAAGATCGCCATATCGACAGCCTGGCTTTTGAGCAGAGCCAAGCCCTCTTCGCCGCTTTCTGCTGTATAAACGGTGTAACTTTCTTTCTCCAGATTATACTTCAAAAGCTCCAGGATATTCACTTCATCATCTACGATCAAAATCCGTTTCCCCATCGTTTTCCCTCTATTCTAAACCGTCCAGCGTCGTACAAGCTGTTGCTTCCTCCATCGTCCGCTGTCCGGTGAGATTGTACATGATCCACTCACAGACATTGGTGGCATGATCGGCCATCCGCTCCAAATATTTGGCCATCATCCAGAGATACATGCCCTGTTGAACAGTTTCTCCATTTTGGCTCATGATAGCCGTCAGTTCCTGCTGTACGATGCGGTTGAGCTCATCGACCACATCGTCCCGTTCATAGACATTGTGCGCCAGTTCGGCGTCTTTCATGATAAAGCAGTTGATGGCATCCCGCACCATACCCTTGACAGCTTTGACCATCTGGGGGATATGCTCCAGCTCCTTGATGTACGGCCCTTCTCCCATATCCCGTACCAAAAGGGCAATATCGGAGCAATGATCGCCGATACGCTCCAGATCGGTAATGATCTTGAAAATAGCCGTGATCTCCCGCAGATCCTGTGCGGAGGGTTTGTAGCGGGCAATAGTACAGGTGCAAAGCTGCTCGATGCGCTTCTCCGCCTGATCGATCAGATCGTCATCCTCCACCACTTGCGCAATGAGCGCCCCATCGCGAGTCTCGATGACCTTAGCCATATTATCGATAGACCGCTCAATATAACCGCTCATGATGGCCAGCTCATGGTGCAGGACGGTGATCGACCGCTCCAAAGGCTTTGTCATGTCTATCTCTCCTTTTATTCTTCGTTATTGTACCATAGATCAACCAAAACGGCCCGTTATATAATCTTCTGTCTTTTTATTTTTGGGACTGGTAAAGATCACATCCGTCCGATCAAATTCGATCATCTCGCCTAGGAGGAAAAAGCCGGTGTAGTCGGAGATGCGGCCCGCCTGCTGCATATTGTGCGTGACGATGACGATGGTGTATTTTTCTTTCAGTTCATCCACCAGATCTTCGATCTTGGCGGTGGAAATGGGATCCAGCGCTGAGGTCGGCTCATCCATCAAGATCACTTCTGGATCGACCGCCAGTGTGCGGGCAAGGCAGAGCCTCTGCTGCTGACCGCCGGAGATGCTCAAGGCGCTTTTCTTGAGCTTATCCTTGACCTCGTCCCAGAGCGCGCTCTGCCGCAGACTGCGCTCCACGATCTCATCCAGCGCCGGCTTCTGCTTGATGCCCTGCACCCTTGGACCATAGGCGATATTGTCATAAATGCTCATGGGGAAGGGATTGGCCTTTTGAAAGACCATGCCCACCCGCGTGCGCAGCTCGATGACGTCCACTTCTTTAAAAATGTCGCGGCCGTCCAAAAGCACCTGGCCTGTGACATGCGCGCCCTCCACCAGATCGTTCATGCGGTTGAGCGTCTTGAGCAGGGTGGATTTGCCGCAGCCGGACGGCCCGATGAAGGCGGTCACTTTATTGGGCTCGATGGCCAAGTTGAGTTCCTTCATAGCCAGATAATCGCCGTAATAAATGTTGAGTCCCGTTATATCAAATTTGTTCATCCCTGTTTGCCTCCTTTGGACGCTGCGCCCAGCCTTTGCAGCAGTCGGGTGCAGAAATTCAAGATCAAGACGATGACGATGATGACGCAGCCGATGGCGCAGGCCATTTCGATATCAGCCGCTTCCTTGGCCACCGTGTACGCTTTGACCGTCAAGGTGGACGCTGATTGGAACAGATCGTTCGGTATGCGGGCCACGGTGCCTGCGGTGAGCAAAAGCGCCGCTGATTCGCCAATCACCCGGCCGATGCTCAAAACTACCGCGGTCAGGATGCCTGGCAGCGCATTGGGCACCACCAGCTTGACGATAGTCTCCAGCTTGGTCGCTCCCAAGGCCAGCGAGCCTTCACGGTAAGAGATCGGCACGGTGCGCAGCGCTTCCTCTGTGGTGCGAATGATGATGGGCAGCAAAATAATGCTCACGGTCAAGATGCCTGCCAGCACCGAATAATTGAAGCGCAGGCAGGTCACGAAGAACAGCATGCCAAACAACCCGTAGATGATGGAGGGTATCCCCGCCAGACATTCGATAGAAAAACGGATCAGCTGCACCAGCCGTCCCTGTTTGGCATATTCACTGAGGTAGACTGCCGCGCATATCCCCACTGGCACTGCCGCCAAAAGCGTCAAACCGATGGTCAAGAGCGTCGTCACCAGCATCGGCCAGATACCGCCGCCTGCACTGCGCACCTTGAGCGTCGTCTCACCAGAAAGTCCAGCGAGCAGCTGTTCAAATTCCTCTGCGGAAAGCTTATCATATTTTTCCTTATCCACAGAGA
>CABVBB010000050.1 GCA_902496505.1 uncultured Peptococcaceae bacterium | reverse complement strand
GTGGCGGCGGCGGGCCTTTTGACACAGGAGGTGCTGCCCGGCGGCCAAAGCGGCTGGGTGGCAGGCTGGCTGGCTACCGATATCACCAGCACAGCAGGCGGCAGTTCTGCTGGCAGCAGCACCGTCACCAGCGGAGGAACGCTGGATATCGACAGCACCCACGCGCTCAAAATGGCGCAGAGCGGCAGCGGCAGTGTGCTGACCTTGACTGGCATCAGCAGCGCCAGCGATTATAAGCTCACCAAAAACAGCGACAGTTCGCTCACAGTGCGCGTCAATAAGGGCAATTTCAAGCCGCAGTCCTATACAGTGGGCAAATACGGCATCAAGAGCATAGCGATCACCGGCCAATTGATGACCATCCAATTTTCCAGCGACGTGACTTATACGGCCAAGCTGCAAAATAACAGCGAATTGGTGCTCACTGTGCAGCCCACTGGTTCCTCTTCGTCCTCGTCCTCATCCGGCAGTTCAGGCAGTTCTGGTCCCAGCGGCAGCGAGATCCCTGTGGTGGCCAATGCCTTCAAGGTCAACCATATGGCGCCCGGTGAAGCCAAGACCATCACCGAATTATCTGTCGGGATGGGCAATGCGGTCCAAGTGACCTCTGCCACCGCCACGCAGATCATTTTGTCCATCGACAACAACACGCTGGGCACCTTTGCGCCTATCAACAACAGCATCGGGCCGTTGGCAGCCCTTTCTGCCCGCAGCGCAGGCGGCAATAAAGTTGAGGTGACGCTCACCTTGAAAAACGGCGCCTACTGCGTCCTCGAGCAGATCAACGGCAATCTGCTCATCACCACCCGCAGCCGCAATTGGTCGGCCAGCCAGGGACTTGCAGGCAAGACCATCGTGCTCGATCCGGGGCACGGCGGCAGCGATCCCGGCGCTATCGGCATGGTGCTGGGCGTGAGCGACGCTGAAGTGGGACTCAATGTCTGCAATGCGTTGAAGCCCATGCTGGAAGCAGCGGGGGCCAAGGTCATCATGACCCGCTCCGATGCCAATGGCTTCCTGAGCGTTGGCGAACGAGCCCAGCTTTCCAACAGCGTCAACGCCGATCTCTTCGTCAGCGTGCACGCCAATTCGGCCAAGCCCAATACCCAGCCCTACGGCACCCAAGTGTATTATTATGCGCCGTCAAACGATCTGACGCTGGCTGCGCAGAAGCCCATACGGGTCGAGCTGGCGCGAGCGGTCTCTGACAATATCAAAGGCCAGACCGGCCGCAAAAGTGATATCTACACCAAAAATTTGGGCGTCCTGCGGGAAAATGACAGCCCCTGCATTTTGGTCGAGACCGGCTTTTTGAGCAATGCAGAGGAAGAAGCGCTGCTGGCCGATTCCAACTATATCAATAAGATGGCCACTGGCATCTACCAGGGCATCGTGCAGTATTATAATGTACAATAACGAAAAATATAGAGCCGAGACCTGCGATTACGCGCAAGCCTCGGCTCTTTTTTGGCTGTGGGAAAAAGTACGCTGATCCTTCAAAAAAATATAAAAAAGCTGTTGACAAGCTAAGGCCCATCTTATATAATAATCAAGTACTCGAAACGCCGAAGTGGCGGAATTGGCAGACGCAGCGGACTCAAAATCCGCCGCCGTCAAAAGCGTGTGGGTTCGAGTCCCACCTTCGGCATTCCAAACAAACGGGCTTCAGGATATTCCTGAAGCCCGTTTTTGTGCTGCTGAGAATTAGGATAGACTAAAAGGCTCCTTTCAAGCGTGTGCTTGGGAGGAGCCTTTTGGCTATTACGGACGGTTTTTTTGCAGAGAGCGGCAGATAAAATCCTGGACAAAGGTTTCTAGGGGAGAGAGCGTCTTGTTTTGCAGATAGACAAAGCCATAGGTCTGGATGATGGGCGGGTCATAGGGCAGATAGCCGTGCTTTTTGGGATCGAAAAATAGTTGGAATTCGTTCAGGCTGAAGCTGCCGATGGCCTGACGGGTATTGATCAGCTGCAAATGCGAGGAGATGGAGTTGATCTGAAAGGCGTAGTTGGTATATTGGCTGGCCGCATCCACAAAGAAGGGATCGTAGTCGTAAGCGATCGTTGGATAGGGAGAAGAGCCGGAACGGTCGACCTTATCCCCTAGCTGACGGATGACTTTGAGCAGGGCGCAGGCGTAGATCTCACAGGAATGAAAGGGCACGAAAGTCAGACCAAGCTGGTCCAAATGTTTGAATAATGGCTCCTGGATGCGCTCAAAATCAACGATGGCTACGATGCCGAACTGACAGTCGGTATTGGGTGCAGCCAATTCTTGGTAAACGAGGTTTTGGGTCAAGGATTTGATGGAGATGCTGATCTCCGGCTGTTCATCATAGAGATCCGCCAGGATATAGCCCAGATGGGCGTCGATAAAGCGGGGAATAGCGGCGATGGTCAGCTTGCCGGCATAATTGGCGGCAGTGGTGGCGTAGGACAAAATGGCCTCGTACGTATCGGAAAGAAGCTGAAACTGCTGATAAAGTGCCTCGCCGTCTTTGGTCGGCAGGGTTTCGCGATTGGACCGTTTGAGCAGGGTGATGCCCAATTCCCGCTCCAAAAAAGAGAGGGCTTTGCTGGCACCCTGCGGTGAAATGTTGCAGCGCTCACTGGCCTTATGGATGGAATGGGTTTCTACGGTATTTAAAAACAACTTGACCTGCAAAAAATTCATGAGTCTCGCCTCCCAGCTCATTATGACATATTTCGTATTTGGCAGCAACTACAGGTTGATACTTTGGCTGAAATAGCAGCGAACTTATTCTAGGCAAATATACAAAATGAGATTATATTATGTATGTAAACAGCTTGGGCAGAAAAAGGAGGCAATATTTATGGAAAACAAAGTATTAGTTTTAGGCATCGACGGCATGGATCCCAAGATCACCAAGAGAATGGTGGATGAAGGCAAGCTGCCGCACATCAAGGAGATGATCGAAAAGGGCAGTGCCCGCGAAGATCTGGTGCTTTTGGGCGGCGTACCGACCATCACTCCGCCCATGTGGACGACCTTAGCCACTGGCGCTTATCCCAACACCCACGGCATCACCTGTTACTGGAACTCTCATCCGACCGAACTGGACCGATTCATCTATACCTTTGATACCTCCATCATCAAAGCGGAACAGATCTGGGAGACGGCGGTCAAGGCTGGCAAAAAAGCGCTCGTCTGGACTTGGCCCTGCTGCTGGCCAGCCCGCATCGACAGCCCGAATCTGCATATCGTCGGCGGTTTGGCGCCCTTGGGACCGAATCACACCTCTGCTGTACTGGAGGATGAGCACATCACCTACGCTTCCACAGCAGTCAGCGAAGTCAGCAAGCGGGATCATATCGAGCTCAAAGGCGGCGCAGGCTGCATCGCTACAGAGGATATGAAAGAAAGTGCTGGCAACTATACGGAGAGCTTCAATGAACTGGGCGCAGGCGGTGCTTCGGGAGACGGCGACGGCAGCGTCAAGACGGGCATTGCCCCAAAAGCGTGGCTGTTATTTGACCATGAGGAAGGTGAAGAAGGGCTGGAGACTGATAAATCCATGCAGACCTTCAATTCACCGATCATCGCGCCCAAGAATTGGGATCGTGAACTGCCGGAAGGCGCCAAGGAATTCTATTTTGTCGTGACCAAAGGCATTGATCGCTTCCCAGCCCTGCTCTTAAAGAATGCAGAGGGGCAGTATGATCATGTGGAAGTGTACAAGAACAAAAAAGAAGCTCAGCCCTTCGTGACCATCCAAGACGGGGAATATCATCCCTTAGTTGTCACCGAGATCAATCTGGGCGGCCAAAAGGTCAAAGCTACCCGGCATTTTACCATCATCAAAATGGATCCAAACGGTGAAAGCATCGTCGTTTCTGCCGGTACAGCGCTGGATATCGAGACTGCCCGCAAGGACAGCAACTGGCTGCCGCAGTCACTGTATCAGCAGTCTATCGATATTGCCGGTTACATTCCTTATGCCATCCCCAATGGCGGCGGCTATCCGGAAATGATCAGCCGCAGAGTGCTGCCCTCCTGGGAGATATTCACCCGCTGGCAGGCCAAGACGCTCTTAGGTCTCATCGAGCAGAATCAATACGACGCGGTCTTTACCCATATCCACAGCTGCGACCATTTGGGCCATCCGGCTTGGCGCTGGGCCAAGACCAGAGCGAAATACGGCTATAATGACGAAAAAGTTTACCAGGGTTTTATCGAAGAGATATACCGCCAGGCGGATGAATATGTGGAGCAGTTCCTGCCTTTGACCGAAAAAGGCTGGGATATCATCGTCACCTCTGACCATGGTTTATTGTGCAGTGAAGAAGATGAACTGCCGTTTTTGGGCGAAGGCTTCGTCATGAATGTAGGCGTGCTCAAGGATCTGGGCTATACGGTCCTGAAAAAGGATGAGCAGGGTCAGGAGATCCGCGAGATCGATTGGGAAAAGACCACTGCTGTTGCTCCGCGCGGCAACCATATCTATATCAACCTCAAAGGCCGCAATCCGTACGGCATCGTCGATCCGGCAGATCAATATGAATTAGAGCGGAAAATCATCGACGATCTGTACGCTTACCGCATGGACGGCAAGCGCATCGTCAATGTGGCCCTCAGAAACAAAGACGCAGCGCTTCTGGGTATGAGTGGTCCTGAATGCGGCGATATCATTTACTTCCTAGAGGAAGGCTTCAATCGTCTGCATGGTGATGCGCTCTCAACGACAGAAGGCTACTTTGGCACCTCCGTCTCGCCGATCTTTATCGCCTGCGGACCAGGGGTTAAAAAAGGCTGTGTGACCAGCCGCGTCATCAGAGAGGTCGACGTCGCACCTACCGTTGCAGCGATGATGGGTATCCCGATCCCTGCACAGTGTGAAGGCGCACCAGTCTATCAGATCTTAGAAAGCGGCACCTATGTGATCTCGTAAACATTTGACGTGTATCCGCTGGCGTGTTCCAGCCAGCGGATACAACATTTTTGATAGGAGGAGGAATGACAAATGAGTACATTCGTAGCGGAATCTAAAAATTCGAAAAAGAACATGCTATTTTTGCTGCATAACCTCATCATGTTTGCTTTAACGTTTGGCATCGGCATGCTGCCGCCGCCGCAGACAGGCTCCATTACAGAATTGGGTATGGATGTTTTGGGCATTTTTGTTGGCGCGCTCTATGGCTGGATCTTCATCGGTTTTATTTGGCCCTCATTATTTATTATGCTTGCTTTAGGCATGACCAGTTATTCCACGATCACCGGCGTTTTTTCAGCAGGCTTTGGGGACAGCTCCGTGCTGACGATTTTTTTTATGTTCGTTTTTGCGAAAATATTGGATCAATGCGGTCTGACCGCTTATCTGACCAATTGGTTCATGAGCCGCAAGATCTGTACGGGACGGCCTTGGGTATTCACCTGGATCTTTTTTCTAGGCACGATCTTAGTCTCTGGTGTGATCAATATGTACGGCGGCATCGTCATCCTTTGGTACGCTATGTATCGTTTGTTTGACGATCTGGGCTTTAAGAAAGGCGACGGTTATGTCGGCTATATGATCGGCGGTATCGTCTTCATCTCCACCTTGAGTGTCTTCGTTATGCCGTTTTTGCCGATGACCGCGCTGATCCTGGGCTTTGCAGCGGTAGCTGTGCCGGGGATCACAGTTCCTTACGGGGCGTGGATCGTCATTGGGCCGATCTTTATGCTGGCGATGATCACTGGCTATGTTTTGGTCGGTAAATACATCCTCCGGCTCAATGTCGAGCCTTTAAGAGCAGCAGGCGACCGCTATGCGGAGCTGCGTCAGCAGAAGATCAACAGCCAGCAGAAATTCGGCATCATCGTTCTGCTGACCTTTATTGCGATCGTCATCACCCCGACCTTCCTGCCGGCAGGCAATGCCCTCAAAGTGCTGCTCAGCAATTACGGCGGCCTAGGCGCGGCTATCGTCTGTGTGTGCTTGGCCTGCATCTTCAAGCGCGATGACCAAGCGTTTGAGTTCGGCAAAATGGTCTACCAAGGGGTAGGCTGGGATCTGATCGTTTTGCTGGCAGCGACCATGCCGTTGTGCGCAGCGATGGAATCAGCCGATACAGGCATCGTTGCTACAGTGCTGGGTATCTTGGGGCCGCTGGTCGCGGGCTTGTCACCGTTTGCTTATCTGGCCGCAGTCCTGATCCTTTTTGGTCTGACCACGCAGGTGGTGCACAATATGGTCCTCATCATCGCGTTCATGCCTACACTGGCCAACTTGGCCATGAGCTTCGGCATCCATCCGGCGCTCTTTGCTCTGATCTTTGCGATGATGATGCAGACGGCTTTCATGACGCCGGCCGCCTCTGCTCAGGCAGTCATGGTCTTCGGCAATACGGAGTGGATCACCAATAAGCAGGCTTACCTTTATGGCTCGGTATTTTTCATATTGGTGCTGGTCTTGCTGTTGGCAGTGGTCTATCCACTGGGCACCTTGCTTTTCTAAAGAAAAAGTATCTTTGGCAGCAGAGCGGGTCTTGGGAATTTTCCTGAGGCCCGCTTTTGGCGTGCCGGCGGCCTGGAAAGGAACTGGCGATTGTCTACAGGGGCATTTCGTGCTATTCTGTCCGAGAAGGAGGTGGAAAGATGAAGATCCACAATTTGGAGTATTTGATCGATATAGCCCATACCCAGTCCATCAATTATTCGGCGGAGCGATTTTATATTTCGCAGCAGAGCATGAGCCGAGCGATCCAGTCTATGGAGACGGAGCTGGGCTGCAAGCTGCTGGATCGGACGTATACGGGCGTATCTTTGACCGAAGCAGGTAAGGTGGTGGTGGAGAAGGGGCAGCTCATCGTCAATTTGATGCAGGCGATCCAGGAAGAATTGGTAGAGCTTGCGGAGAGCAGACGGGAGGAACTGACCGGTGAGCTGGTCATCAAGGGCAATTTTCAGGCCATGAGCAGTATCATTCCCTCGGTGCTCAGCCGGTTTGCCAAACGTTATCCTAATGTATCGCTCAATATCGACAGCATCGGAGCCTATCAGGTGACGCGGGCAGTGTATCAGAAGGAAGCCGACATCGGGCTGGTGGGCATCGCGCCGAAAACTATCAGCGAACCGGCGGATTATCAGGCGATGCTCCAGGAGTTGGCGGTGAAAAAGCTGTATGAGGATAATATCCTGATCTGTCTGAGCAAGTCATTGTCCTTAGCGCAGCGGGATTATCTGGAGCCTTAGGATCTTTTGCGGGTGCCGCAGATCAATTATGGCTATCAGCCGCCGGTCAATGAGCTGCTCTTTGCCCGCACAGGCATGCCTAAGCAGCTTTTGGCCACAACCAGCATCGATCTGTTCAAAAAGACCATCCGGCAGGGCTTAGGCTTTGGGCTTTCCAATGGACTGGATGCCAGGCTCAATTATTCCAAGCTGGAGCGGCAGGACATTGCCTTTTTGCCGCTGCATCATGAAGACGATCGTCTCGTATATCTCCTTTTGATGCGCGCAGAGAAGGCGTCTGATCCACTCCTTAAGGCATTTGCCGCCAGTGTGGAGAGTTTTATTGCAAGCTTGTGATCTGACTTACAGCCTAAGCGTGTAAGCTAACTTGCGAAAACTGTTGGCCGGATCAAATCATATCCGTTATGATAAAGAAAAGATAGAAGCTATCATGATCATTTATCCAAATCACAGAGAAAATGGGGGATTAGAAATGGCAATGGATACGAAAAAAATAGTGTCTTGGCTGGCGGCCCTCGGGGTGCCGCTGTGTATATTACTGCTGCCGACATCAGAGATGTTTACAGGGGAGATCCGTTTGTTTTTGGCGGTGACCATCTGTGCGATCCTTTTGTGGGCGACAGAGCCGGTACATCTGATCGTACCGTCACTCATTCTGCCGCCGGCGTATATCCTGCTGGGGCTGGCCAAACCGGCAGAAGTCTATAGCCCGTGGTCGCAGGCTATTCCGTGGCTCTTGATCGGCGGCTACATCATTTCGGCAGTGTTTGAAAAAACAGGCTTGATGAAGCGCGTGGCCTATTGGTGCATCATCAAGGCTGGCGGCAGCTACAAAGGCATCTTGTTCGGCATTTTATTTTCCGGCATGCTCATTGCGCTCTTAGTGCCCAGCAATTCCGGCCGCGTGGCCTTGTACTGTGCGCTGACCTACGGCATCTGCAAGGCGCTGGATCTGAAACCCCATTCCAACGCCGCTTCCGCCATCATGATGTGCGGCTTCTTTGCTGCTATTGCCGTAGCCTTTATGTACATGACAGGCTCGGACACCATCATTATGACCCAGGAAATGCTGAAAGAGTACGGCTATGGCTTCACCTGGCTGGAATATGCTAAGCTCAACGTGCCCATCTTCATCATCTGGGGCGTGATCCAGGTGTTCATCCTGTTGGTCATGCTCAAGCCGGACAGCGAGATCCAGGCCAAAACGTATTTTGTCGATGCGTATAATGCGCTGGGCAAATGGAGTCGGGATGAAAAGAAAATGGCCGTCATTTTCCTCTTGATCTTCGGCCTTTTGATCCAGGGCAGTCTGGCCCCGCAGTGGATCTTCCTGTTCGCGGCCTGCGTCTGCTTCTTGCCGGGAGTCGAACTGGCGGATGAAAGTACGCTGAAGCAGGTCAATTACAGCATGCTCATCTTTGTCACCTCCACCATGGCTATCGGTACGGTGGCGACCAAGGTCGGCGCCGGTCAATGGGTGGCCGATGCAGTCTTCCCTATCATGTCTGCCGGCGGCACGGTCTTCACCTATTTTTCGGTATGGCTGATCGCAGTAGTGATCAATTTCCTCCTGACACCGCTGGCAGCAGTGGCCAGTCTGTCCGTGCCGATGATCGAGCTGTCGCTCAAGCTGGGCGTCAACCCCATCACCGTGATCTTCACCTTTTTACAGGGACTCAACCAGGTCATTTTCCCCTATGAATACGCGCTGGTGCTGCTCATGTTCAGCTATGGCATGATCAGCATGAAGAACCTGATGAAGGTCTTCGGCGTGCGTATGGCGGTCAATCTGCTCTTCATCCTGCTGATCGCAATGCCTTATTGGGGACTCTTGGGCTACATTCGCATTTAGATACCATCTGAAAAAGGGCCGCTAAGCTTCGCATAAAGCTTAGCGGCCCTTTTTGGCCTGCTTAAAAAGCGT
>CABVBB010000049.1 GCA_902496505.1 uncultured Peptococcaceae bacterium | reverse complement strand
TCTGCCTCGCTCAGCTCGACGACCGTGACCATCATGCTGCCAGTTTTTATGAGCGTATTCCATGCGGATATCATTCAAGTACAATGGACGCTGACTGGCTATATGCTGGCTTCCGGCATTGTCGCCCCTATGATCGGCTATCTTTCAGATCGGTTGAGTTTGAAACGCACTTATATCCTTGCCCTGACGGGATTTTTGATCACATCCTTTTTATTAGGCTTTTCCTGGAGCGTCGGCAGCTTGATTGCCTTCCGCATCCTGCAAGGCTGCTTCGGCGGTATGCTGATGCCGATCACCATGAGCCTGGTCTACCAGGTGGTGCCCAGAGAAAAGCAAGCCTTTGCCTTAAGCATTTGGAGCGTATCCGGCGTCTTGGCGCCGACCTTTGGCCCGACAGTAGCGGGACTTGTCACAGACGCTTGGGGCTGGCAGTGGGTCTTCTTCATGAATGTGCCCCTGATCTTGGCCGCGATCATCGTAGCGCGGGCCGTGATCCCCTATTACAAGATCAAAGAGACGGACGAGAAGCAGCGCTTCGATTACCTGGGCTTAGTCACCGGGACCTTCGGCACCTTCTGTCTGCTCTATGTTTTCAGCAATTTTTCCAAATGGGGAATGAATCTGGCCAGCATCCTCATGCTGATTGCAGGCGCGGTCTGCATCATCATCTTTGCGCTGACCGAATTCCGCGTCAAAAACCCCATGCTTTACCTCAAAGTGCTGCGCTATGAGACATTTACCTGGAGTTTGGTCGTCCTGACCATCGCCAGTGTCTGCATGAACTTGAGCATCGTCGTCCTGCCGATCTATCTGCAGGATATCATGGGCTACAGCACCACGATCTCGGCACTGATCATGCTGCCGGGACCATTGATGATCTTTTTCCTCGTGCCCCTCATCGGCAAATACTACGACCGGCTCAATGCCAAGCTGCTTTTGATCTGCTGCTTAAGCGTGGGGATCGTTTCCATGCTCATGCTGCACAGCTTGACGCTGACGACAGCAGGGCTCTTTGTCCTCTTTACCGTCGTGGTCCGCGATCTGGGCTTAGCTTCTCTCAGTATGCCCTGCACCAATCTGGGCATGACGGTCATTCCTACCGCCTATACCAGCCACGCCGCTGCGGTCAACAGCTGGGTCAGGCAGTGCGGTTCTTCCTTTGCCATCGGGCTGATCAATACTTTCTTAGTACTCAGAACCAACCAGCACATCCAAAAGATGACGGCGTTAGACCCGCTCACCGATACAGCGTCCGTCTACAATGCCTGCTATGTCTTGTCTATCAATGATCTGGCACTCATCGGCATAGGTTTTATCCTCTTCGGCATCTTTGCCGTCACACGGATCAAAGCCAGCCGCTAGAGCACACGATATGGAGGAAGCGAGGTGATAGGAACGCTGTTTGAAAAGGCATCATCTACTTGTCATCTTCAATAATTTTATCTTCTTTATAGGAGGCGTAACGTTATGGCAACTGCAACTGCAAAAGCTAAAGCATCAAAGGGCGATATTATCAAATGGGTCTTTAATATCGGCATTCCCTTGATCATCATGCTGATTCCGACCAACGAAGTCTTTACCATGCAAATGAAATTATTCTTTGCTTCTACCTTGATGGGTATTTTGTGTTTCGCTTTTGAAACGGTCAATCAGACCACTGTCGCCTTGGCCCTGCCGCTGTTTTGGGTATTTTTCAAGGTCGCTCCCGCAACGGTAGCTTTCCAGCCCTGGACGCAGTACATCCCCTGGATGATGCTCTCCGGTCTGCTCATGGCCAACGTTTTGGAAAGCACTGGTCTGCTTTCGCGTGTAGCTTACTTCTGTATTTTAAAGACTGGTGCTACCTATAATGGTATCCTGATCGGTCTGGCAGCCGCTGGCTTTTTGCTCACCATGTTCGTCGGCAGCGTCGTTGTCCCGATGGCCGCTCTGACCTACGGCATCTGCGTCGCTTTGGACCTCAAACTCTGCAAAGAGTCCGCTGGTATCATGCTGACCGGCGCTATGGCCTGCCTGCTGC
The DNA here is from genome assembly GCA_902496505.1 of uncultured Peptococcaceae bacterium. GTDB lineage: Bacteria > Bacillota > Peptococcia > Peptococcales > Peptococcaceae > CABVBB01. The sequence goes on along the minus strand of CABVBB010000049.1, from coordinate 7,193 downwards.
CGAATATGGCCAAATTTACCGCCCCTGTCCTGATGATGGGCATCGGCGAAAGCGTCACCGGCCCGCTGGAACTCTTGGGCTTCTTTGAATCCTGGTTCATCAATGCCCCGCTTATTTTATTCTTCGTCGTCATGGTCTTCATTGCCTCTCGCTTGTTTAAGCCTGACCAACCGATCAGCGGCAAAGAGTATTTTACCCAGAAATTAAAAGAACAGGGTCCTATGACCACTGACGAAAAGAAAACCGCTGCGGTCATCGTTTTCTACTTCCTGTTCATCATCACTCAGAAATTCCACGGTTTTGAAGTCACCTGGGGTATGGCGGTCATCCCGCTTTTGATGGCTTTCCCGAAAATTGGTGCTGCGACCAATAAAGACATCCAGAGAGTCAACTACGGCTTCATCCTCTTCATCACCGCCTGCATGGGCATCGGCGCAGTGGCTGGTTCCCTGGGACTGGGCCAGATCATCGTTCAGATGGTCATGCCGCTCTTAGATGGCCACGGCCACTACACCTTCTTCCTCATTGAGTGGGTATGGCTGGTCGTCTGCAACTTCGTTATGACCCCGCTGGCCATGGAAGCTGCCTTCTCGCTCCCCTTGGCTACCATCGGTACAGGCTTAGGCCTCAATCCAATGGCTGTTTACTACTTCATGATCTCCTCTGTCGACCAGATCATCATGCCGTACGAATACGCGCTGTATTTGATCTCCTTCGCTTTCGGCATCATCCGCTTGACAGACTTCATGAAACTCATGGGCATCAAAATGGTCGTCAACTTGATCATCGCCTTTGCCATCCTCTTGCCGTGGTGGAAACTTATTGGCTTCCTCTATGTCTAAATAGGATCTGCTGTATAGCAAAAAGCCTCCCGTTTTTAGCGGGAGGCTTCAGGATGTCGACAAAAGCGCTCGGCTCCAAAAAGACGTCGCACGTCGTCGTTGCAAAACCTTGCTAAAATCCTCACGACCCGCCCCACGCAATTCTGGTGGGGTGTAGGTCGCTCCGGTTTTAGCAAGGTTTTGCGCCTACACCCCACGCTTTTCTGTGGGGCGCTGCATCTTTTCCTATGGATAGCTCCAGAAGTGCGTCGCGATGTCGGCACCCTGACTGTGGTTCTTTTCCACTTATGTCTACAATCTAAAGCCTCCCGTTTTTAGCGGGAGGCTTTTTTGGCGTGCTCAGCGTTTTTGGAGAATAGGGCAGTTCTGGAATGCCAGCTTGATCTGGGTGATGAAATCCTGCTCGATGGAGGACAAAGGGACTTGAACACTATAAAGGATATAATAATGCAGCGGCATCTGCACATCTGAAAAAGGCAGCGCCTTGATCTTGCCCTCGCGGAGATAGGGATCCTCCGCGACGATGACGCTGGGCATGATGGTCACACCGGCGTCTTCTGCGATCAGCCGCTTTAGACTTTCCAGGGTGCTCACAGTGAGGACGGTCCCTTCGTCATAGAGCGACTCAAAGATGGAATCGCTTTTGATGGGCTTTTTGCGGCTGTCTTCACTGGTGGTCAGCTGCCGGCTGGGGCTGTATTGGTACTTGATCTTGGGCAGTGTGCGGCATTGGTCGGTGGTGACATGATCCGCTTGAGCCAAGGGATGATCTGCACTGACGATACAGACCATTTCATCCGAGGCCAGATATTCACAGGCGATCTGGAGTTTGTGGAACTGCGTCTCCCGCCAAGGTTTGTTTTCGTCGCTCAGCGTGCAGATGCCGAACCAATTGGGCGATTCTTTGATACGCTCCACAAAGGTATCGATCATGATGGGCGGTTTTTCCTCGTGGATGCAGCTTTGCACCGCGGGGTACTGCTGATGAAAATGAATGATGGCGTTTTGCAGCAAACTGCAGTTGACTGCTGGTATCGTCAAAATTTGCAGATCGTTTCGCCGCTCAGGCGTACCAATGGTGCGGATCGTCTCCAGTTTGTTCAGCACCTCTTCGGACAGATCGATCACCTTTTGTCCTTCGCTCGTCGGGTAAACGCCAGTTTTGGTCCGTTCAAAGAGCATGACGCCCAGCTCTTTTTCCAAAGCAGCAATGGCAATACTCAAAGTAGGCTGGGTGACGAACAGATTGGTCGCGGCTTGGGAAATAGAATGGGTCTTGCCGATCTCAACGATGTAATATAAGTGCGCTAACCGCATAGGATGCTTCCCCTCCTCGTGCAACAGCAATAGTTCAGCAAAGCACAGCCCTCTTTGGCCGAAGATTGCCGCGCTCCGCAGGATCATAAAAATTATAAATCCATTTTAAAATAGCGCCAGGATCTGCACAACTAAGCCCAATTCCTTATTGGGAGGTGAGCTATTTGAAGATATCCATGACCCCCTTTAAAAAAATCAATGACCAAAGAAGGGAGGAAATAGAAACGGCTCATGATACAGGACGAGGTGATGGTAAAAGTTATTTGTCTTCAAAGGGCTTTTTGGTATAAATACAAATTATTTATATCATTACCATTGGGTGCTAAAATGAAAACAAGCAAAACGAAGGAGCTTCATTTACTGACAGCGGTTTATACAAAAGGAGGAAGGCATGATGAGAAAAGCATTAAGTGAAAAAATCATGGTATTAGGCATTGATGGGATGGATCCCAGATTGACAAGGACTTATGTGGATAGGGGATTGATGCCGAATGTAGCTGAGCTGATCAAACGGGGCTCTGCGAGAAAAGATCTGGTGCTTTTAGGTGCGCATCCGACCGTAACTCCGCCGATGTGGACGACTTTGTCAACGGGGACGTACGCTTGTACTCACGGCATCACCGGGTTTGGACGGATCAAAACAGGCGCGATCGATTGTATAGTTTATAATTTGGATTCGAAGAATTTAAAAGTGGAACAGCTTTGGGATGTTTTCGTCAATGCAGGCAAGAAAACTTTGGTCTGGCATTGGCCGGGCTGCAGCTGGCCGCCAACTCAGGATTCGCCTGATCTGGCAGTGGTGGATGGTACGCAGCCAGCTATGGTCAATATGGGTGTTGCTCAGGTAGAAAACGAGTTTATTTGTGTGGCCAGCGAACAGGTCGAAGAATTGATCTATAAAGAAAAAGCCAGCACGGACAGCAATATTCCTTGTGTTATCACAGATCTGAAGACTTCTTCAGACCGCAGTATAGCAGAATGGGGCGAGAGCCTTTCGACACCGGAAAACAGGCACTTGATCCTCTCTATCAAAGATGGCGAGCACGGTATTTCGGATGCGCCGTTTGACGTCGTATTGTCTCCTATCAAGCCGGCAGCAGGGTGGGCACAAGCTGTCCAAGGGGCCAAGGAATTTGCCATTTATCTGTCCGGTGGACTGATCCGGCGAGTCGGACTTGTTTTGCCCAATGAAGCAGGGATCTATGATAAAGTAGAGCTTTACACATCGAAGAAAGAGCAAACGCCTGTAGCGGTTTTAAATAAAGGGGTCTATACCCAATATATTTATGACAAAGCCCTCAAGAATGATGAAATGATAGATGTTTATCGCGCTATGCGGCTCTTGGATCTAAAAGAGGATGGCAGCTATCTGAAACTGTGGATCTCTTGTGCGTATACCAAAGATAATGATCAGGTCTGGCATCCCAGATCCCTCTATCAGGAGATCGCTGATAATGTTGGCCGTCCGCCGGTCAACGCGATTTTAGGCGGCGGCGATGAGGTCTTGATCAGAGACTGCATGATGGCCAGCTGGGACATCGCAGCCCAATGGCAGAGCAAAGCGATCAATTATTTGATCGAAAATGATGGCTATGAGATCGTCTTCTCCCACTTCCATAATATTGATGCTGAAGGACATATGCTGGTCAGAAACCTGAAAGGAAATGACAAATTGTCCAAAGAAAGCTACGCCAAACTGATGGAAGATATGTATATCCAAACAGATAACTATATCGGTGAATTTCTGCACCTTTTAGATAAGGGATGGACGCTGCTATTGGTATCGGATCATGCGCAGGTCTGCCCTGAACATGAGGTCAATCTGTTGGGGGATGGCTCAGGCGTCAATATTCGCGTGATGCAGGAATTGGGCTATACGGCTTTGAAGCTTGACGAGAATGGCAATGAACTGCCGGAGATCGATTGGACAAAAACCAAAGCAGTGGCCGTGCGAGCCAATGATATTTATCTCAATCTGAAAGGACGCACGCCTGAGGGGATCGTTGATCCTGAGGATCAGTACGAATTAGAGGAAGAGATCATGACCGCGCTTTATGGCTATAGAGATAAGAAAACCGGCCGACGTATCGTTTCTATTGCCTTACGTAATAAAGATGCCATCCTGCTTGGCTATGGCGGTCCAGAGTGCGGCGATATCGTCTATTGGATAGCGGAAGGCTATAACTATGATCATGTGGATTCGCTTTCTACCACCTATGGCGTTGGGGGCACCTCTGTATCACCGATCTTTATCGCAGCTGGCCCAGGCATCAAAGCGGGCTATGAAACAAACCGCATCATCCGTCAAGTGGATGTGGCCCCGACAATAGCCGTATTAGGCGGCGTCAGGATGCCGAGAGACTGCGAAGGTGCACCGATTTATCAAATACTGACGGAGGAGTATTGATCCATTAGAGGATGCAGCGCTTGGCTTGAGAGCGATCGTTCAAGCCAGGTGCTGCGGAACTCTCCACAAACGGTAAGGAGGGACGGATATGTCAACAGCTATCGCTAAAAAGACAAAATCGTGGTATATACACAGCGCTATCGTCATGGCCTGGACATTTTTATTTGGATTATTGCCGGCGCCAGCACCGATCACCCCTTTAGGCATGCAGGTCTTGGGCATTTTTGTGGGAATGCTGTGGGGATGGGTATTTGTGGATATGGTTTGGCCAAGCATTTTGGGACTGATGGCTTTGGGACTGACAAGTTATACCACAGTGATAGACTCTTTTGCAGCAGCGCTCGGGCATCGCATTACGCTGCAAGTCATTGTTGCCCTTTTGTTTGGCGCGTATTTGAGTCAATATAAGCTTGATGAGACGATGGCCTTTTGGTTTGTCAGCCGCAAAATTGCAGTGGGTCATCCTTGGATATTTGCGCTGCTGGTATTTGTCGGCGCTTATGTGGTAGGAGCACTTATCAGCGCATTTCCCGCTATTATTTTGATATGGGGGATTTTTTATAAATTTTGTGATGCCATGGGAATTGAGCGTAAGAGCAGCTATGCAGCGTATGTTTTGATAGGCGTTGCACATATAGGGATGCTGGGCGGTTTGGCGCTGCCCTTTAAGGAGTCGGCAATTTTTTATAAGGGGATCATTGAGCCTGCCACAGGGGTGGCGCTGGGGTATATGAAGTGGATCATCTTTTGGAATGTCTCCTACTTCGTCTATATTTTGGTTTATCTCCTTGTGGGCAAACTGATCATTCGTCCGGACGTTTCAGCCTTCCAAAGGGGCAATGATTTCTACGCCCAGTACCGGCATATCAGATTTGCCAAGGAACAGTATATTCCACTCGGCATCTTGATCATCTTTATCGTGCTCTTGAGTCTGCCGTCATTTATGCCGGCCGACTGGCTGATCACCCAGCAGCTCAATAATTTGGGCATCGTAGGCGTGGGTTTAGGCTGCATCGTTGCCCTAAGTATCATGTGCAATCAGTCTGGCCACCCCTTGGCCGATTTTGGCCAACTGTTCCACAAAGGGATCAATTGGTCGCTGGTTTGGCTGATCGCGGCTTCGCTGCCTATAGCCGCTGCTATGGAATCAGGTGATACGGGGATCCTAAGTTATACGACGCTTAAGCTGATGCCATTGGTGCAGAATTTGAGCCCGAGCATGTTTATTATCGTTGTCACGCTTGTTTTTGCAGCTATTACACAAGTTGCCCATAATATGATCTTGCTGATCGTGTTTATTCCGATGTTTTGCAATTTGTGCGCAGTCAACGGCACCAATCCGACAGTGTTTGCCTTGGTTTTTGCAATAGGTATCAGCAGCGCGCTGATCACCCCCGGCGGTTCAGCCAATGCAGCGCTTTTTCACGGCAATACCGAATGGATCACGCCCAAGCAGGCGTATACGTACAGCATATGGGTGGTCATTTTCTCCGTGCTGGCTTCGTTCATCGTGGGTATACCGTTAGCAGCATGGCTCTATCCTATGTGAGTTTGGCTTGAATGAGGCATTTTCTAATGCTGCCTATATCCAAATAGGCGGCATTTTTGCATCGTTTTATCGAGAGCAGGTTCTTAAATGGCCTATCCTATTAAAAAATTGATAACACTTATGAAATCGTGAGAAAATCCAAACGGACCCACACTGCACACACTTTCTGATTATCCTGAAACTGGTTTGGGAAAGGATGATAGATTTGCATGTCGATCAGTTGAAATATCTTATCGCAGTCAGCAAGCACGATACGTTGCTTTCGGCCAGTCAGCAGCTGCACATCACACCACAGGCCCTGAATATTTCTGTAAAAAATTTGGAGAAAGAATTAGATATGACCTTATTAGTGCGCAGTCATAATGGGTCCCATTTGACAGAGGCTGGCGAAGAAGTGGTCAGAACGGCCCAGATTTTTTTACAGCAGATGTATAGTATCCAACAAAAATATGCGACACTCATCAATACCTCTCTGAGCGGCAAAATAAGTTTGTGGACGACCTACGGCGGCATGGAACTTTTTTTGCCGCAGCTGATCTGTCGGGCTTATCATCAATTTCCGCAGCTGGAAATCGAAGTTCATCAGTCCACTACGCAGGATCTGATAAAGCAAGTGCAAGAGGGCCAGCTGGAATTTGCGCTGATCTATCGGTCTAGGATAAAAAATGAACCTGTAACGCAGATCGATGAGAGCACGCTGACCTTTCACCATTTGTTTGCCTGCCAACTGTACTTGCTGGTACCGCAGTCGTATGATATCGCTCAGCATAAATCGCTCTACATTGCCGAGACTTTGGATTATCCTTGGATCATTTTGGAAAACGAGCATACATCCTTAGGAAAAGACCCTATGAGGGATCTCCTGCGCAATTTTGGTGAGATGAAGCATGCGATCAAAGCGGGCAACAGCTACAATATGTATTTGCAGATGATTTCCTCGGGGCTGGGGATCGGCTTACTGCAGACCGATCTGCTGAATATGCAGTTTTCTATGCCTTTAGAAGGCGTTAAAATGATCGCTGTCAAGGATGATATTTACAATTCCTTTGGCTATATCACCAATAACGATCATCCCTGC